>DASRXE010000169.1:0-2564 GCA_035654315.1 Brevundimonas sp. | reverse complement strand
GCTGGCGGCCTTCGGCGTCGCCCTGCCCGTCACCCTGCCGGAGTTCTACGCCACCTTCGTCGGGTTGGAGTTGGGCGTGGTGGCCGCGGTCTTCATGGCCGTCCGGCTGATCGACATCGTCTTCGACCCCTTCATCGGCTGGGGCATGGACCGGACGAAGACGCGGTTCGGCCGCTACCGGCCGTGGATGGCGCTGTCGACGCCGATCCTGATGCTGTCGGCCCTGATGATGTTCGTGCTGGTCCAGCCGGGGGCCGGCGCCGCCTACCTCTTCGGCTGGCTGCTGGTCCTCTACCTCGGCTTCTCGATCGGCACCCTGGGCCAGCTTGGCTGGGCCTCCGTGCTGGCGCCCCAGTACGACCAGCGCAGCCGCGTCTACGGCTGGTGGCAAGTGTTCAACATCATCGGCGTGATCCTGATCCTGATCCTGCCGACCATCGTGGTGAAGAGCGGCCTCGGCGACTACGCCGACGGCGTGCGCATCATGGGCTGGGCCATCCTGATCGCCTTGCCCGTGACCATAGGGCTGGCGATGTTCGTCGTGCCCGAGCCGGTCAATCCGGGCGCCGCGCCGCACGGCGGCCCGCGCGCCTATCTGGCCCTGTTCGCCAAGAAGACGGTGCGCAAGCTGCTGTTCGCCGACCTGCTGCTGGGCGTCGCGCCCGGCATCACCGGCTCGCTGCTGTTCTTCTTCTTCGGCCAGATCAAGGGCTACGACCACACCGAGGCGTCGCTGTTCATGCTGTTCTATTTCGTGGCCGGACTGGTCGGGGCCCCCTTCTGGGCCTGGCTGGCCACGAAGATCGGCAAGGACAAGGCGCTGGCCACGGCGAGCCTGGTCTTCGCCGCCTTCTACATCGGCGCGACGCTCGTTCCCGGCGGCAACTTCATCCTGACCGCCGTCGCCATGTTCATCGCCGGCCTGCCCTACGCCGCCGGCCTGTTCCTGCTGCGCGCCATGATGGCCGACGCCGGCGACGAGGTGCGGCTAGACACCGGGATCGACCGCACCGGCCTGATGTTCTCCATCCTGTCGGCCACCACCAAGATCGGCCACGTCGTGGCGCTGATCCCCTATCTGGTCCTGCAGTGGGTCGGCTTCCGCGCCCTGCCCGGGCCGGAGGGCAACAGCGAGTCCTCGCTGCTGACCCTGCAGATCCTGTTCATCCTCGTCCCCGGCCTGCTGCTGGCGGCGGCGGCGCTGGTGCTGAAGGGCTATCCGCTGACGCCCGCCCGGCACGATGAGATTCGCCGGGCGCTCGAAGCCCGCGACGGCGCCGCGGCTGAGCCGGCATGACCACTCCCATCGACCGCCTTAACGCCGTCATGGCGAAGTTGCGCGACCCGGTCGGCGGCTGCCCGTGGGACGTGGAGCAGACCTTCGCCACCATCGCCCCCTACACGTTGGAGGAGGCTTACGAGGTCGCCGACGCCATCGAGCGCGGGGATTTCGACGAGCTGAAGAGCGAGCTTGGCGACCTGCTGTTTCAGGTCGTCTTCCACGCCCGCATGGCCGAGGAACAGGGGTTGTTCGCCTTCGACGACGTGGCGAACGCCATCGCCGACAAGCTGGAGCGTCGCCACCCGCACGTCTTCGGCGACGAGGCGGCGAAGCCGGACGGCGCCGCCCAGAAGGCCCGTTGGGAGGACATCAAGGCGGCCGAGCGCAAATTGAAGCAGCAGCACGGTGTTCTCGACGACGTCCCCGCCGGCCTGCCCGCCCTCGCCCGCGCCGCCAAACTGACCAAACGCGCCGCCCGCGTCGGCTTCGACTGGCCCTCGACCGACGAGGTGTTCGACAAACTCGACGAGGAGGTCGCCGAACTCCGCGCCGAAATCGCCGCCGGCGACCTCGACAAGGCCCGCGACGAGATGGGCGACCTGCTGTTCGTGCTGGCCAACCTGGCGCGCAAGCTGGGCGTGGAGCCCGAGGACGCCCTGCGCGGGGCGAACGCGAAATTCGTCCGGCGGTTCGGGTTTATCGAGGCGGAACTGGCGAAGGACGGGCGGGGGCCGGAGCAGTCCGATCTCGCCGAGATGGACGGGCTATGGGACGCGGCGAAGGCGGCGGAGCGGGGGTGAACCAGATCGACCTTCCACCATTTGGCGTCGGATTCGAAGTCAGTTCGACGCTCTCCCCGGACGCGCTGAAGAAAGCCATTCGCTCGAGGAAGAAAAAGCTGTTCGACACGAGGTCCGGGCCGCGCGGCTGGTCCGTAGGTCCACTGATCTGCTTGTGGCTGAGTCCTTACTGGACAATGGGGCCGAACGCCGTCGGGCTCATTTCTCGCCGTGGAGACGCCTCGAGAATAGTCGGATTGGCGGGCTTCGATCTCGCCGGAACGGCAATGCTCATCGTCATAGCCTTGGTGGGCCCGCTTGTGATCGGCCTAAGTGGGACTGCAGGCTTCGGATTCTCCATGCTCACATTGGTCCTGTTTCCCACAGGGGGTTTGTTGATCCTGTGGAGTCGGGCAGGATTCCATCATGAGGCTGATCCAATCGTTCGGTTTCTGGACACGGTCAGCCGCCCTGCCTCCAGACAAAAGCGAGCGAGATCCTCC
>DASRXE010000168.1:0-2357 GCA_035654315.1 Brevundimonas sp. | reverse complement strand
TTCCGACAGCCCGCCGCCATCGGCATGGCGGGGGACGCCCAATCCCTGACCCGAAGGATCAACCGTATCATGACTGACCGACCCGCCTCGCGTCCCCGCCCGCTGGCCATGGCCCTGGCCATTGGCGCCCTCGTCGCCGTGGCCACGCCCCTGGCCGCCGTGGAGATCACCCAGCACGCGCCGCCGGCGCCGCCGGCCGCACCTTCTGCGTCCCATGCATGGGCCCCGCCCGCGCCGCCGGCTCCGCCCGCACCCCTTTCTCTCGTCACCGCCATCGCCCCCCCGGCTCCGCCGGCCCCGCCGGCCCCGCCGGCGCCGGTCGCAACGCCCGCCCCGCCGGCTCCGCCGGCGCCGCCGAGACTGCAGGACGGTGCGCGGCTCATCATCACGGAGGATGGCCGGACCCATGTCTATCGCTCTGTCGACGAAATGGATCCGGAGACCCGCCGCGCGTACGAGCGGGCGATGGCTGAGGCCGCCGAGGCGCGCGTCCACGCCGCCGGGGCCCGGGTGCATGCGGAAGCTGCTCACCGGGAGGCCGAACGCGTCCGGGCGAGCATCGATCAGGAGGCTATCGCCCGCACCGTGGCGGAGGCCCGCGTCGCCGCCGGTCAGGCGCGCGCCGAGGCCGCTGTAGCCCGGGAACAGGCCCGCCACGCCATGGCCAGGGCCCGTGTCGAGATGCGCCACGGCGCGGCTCAGATGGATCAGGGCGCGCGGGAGATGCGTGAGGAGGCCGCGCGTCTGCGAGACCCCGCCTATCGCGCCCGGCAGATCGAGGAGAACCGGGCGCGCGGCAGCGCCGTCACCGACGCCGAACTGATCGACCTGTCCCGTCGCCTGCCGCAGCAGGCTGACGAGATGGAGCAGCAGGCGCGGCGCATGCGGGAGCAAGCCGCGGATCGCGCCTGAGACTGGTCAGGCCCCGCTTCGGCGGGGCCTTTTTGTCAGGCCCGGGTTGCGTCCCACCAGCGGACCGCGTCGGCGTCGCGGGCGCTGAGGTCGGGATAGGCGGGATCGGACCCAACGTCCGGCACACGTCGCCATGAGCGGGCGCATTTCGGATGATCGGCGAGGCGGACCTCGACCGTCACGGCTTCCCCGCCGGTCTTCAGCTCGGCGCCCGAGGTGCGGAACACCTCGGCGGCGTCGAGCCCCTCGAAGGGGGCGAAGGCCTCGGTCGGGCCGGTGACCACGGGCCAAGCGTCGAGGGCGCCGCCGATGACCTTATCCCGGCGCGCGGCTTCCAGCGCCTCGTTGACGATTTCCAGCACCGTCTCGATTCCTGCCCAGCGTTCGGCCTCGGCCGGATTGCGCCATTCGTCGGGCGTCTCAGGGATGACCCGGGCGCAGTTGGAGCCGGCCTCGGGGAAGCGGGTGGTCCAGGCCTCCTCCATGGTGAAGGGGGTCAGCGGGGCCAGCCAGGCGGTGAGGCGCATGAAGACCTCGTGCATCACCGTGCGGGCGGCGCGGCGGCGGATCGCATCGGGCCGGTCGCAATAGAGGCTGTCCTTGCGGATGTCGAAATAGAGGGCCGAGAGGTCGCCCGAGCAGAACTCGAGCACCGGGCGGACGACGTCCTGGAAGCGGTAGTCGGCGTAGGCCTTGCGGACCTGGCCGTCTAGCTCCCACAGACGGTGCAGGATGAACCGCTCCAGCGGCGGCATCTGGTCGAGCGGCAGGCGCTCGGCCTCGTCGAAATCCGCCAGCGCGCCGAGCAGGTAGCGCACTGTGTTTCGCAGCTTGCGATAGGCGTCGACCGTGGTCTGCAGGATCTGTTTCCCGATCCGCTGGTCCTCGGCGTAGTCCACCAGCGCCACCCAGAGGCGCAGGATGTCGGCGCCCGACTCCTTGATGACGACGGCGGGATCGGTGGTGTTGCCCTTCGACTTGGACATCTTCTCCCCGTTCTCGTCCTGGGTGAACCCATGGGTGAGGACGGCGTCGTACGGGGCGCGGCCGCGGGTGCCGGAGCCTTCGAGCAGGTTGGACTGGAACCAGCCGCGGTGCTGGTCCGAGCCCTCGAGATAGAGGTCGGCAGGCCAGTGCGAGGGGCGGTCGCCGCTGTAGCCGTGGGCCGGGTCGCGCGCTTCAAGGGTGAAGGCGTGGGTGCAGCCGGAGTCGAACCAGACGTCGAGGATGTCGGTGATCTTTTCGTAGCGCTGCGGATCGTGGGCGCCGAGGAAGTCGGCGTCCGGGCGGTCGAACCAGGCGTCGGCGCCGCCTTCACGGACGGCGGCAAGGATGCGGGCGTCGACCTCGGGGTCGTGCAGGGGCTGGCCGGTTTCCTTGTCGACGAACATGGCGAGCGGCGTACCCCAGGCCCGCTGGCGGCTGATCAGCCAGTCGGGGCGGCT
>DASRXE010000167.1:0-2759 GCA_035654315.1 Brevundimonas sp. | reverse complement strand
CGCGCGGCTGAAGACCACCAAAACGGTGGTGGTGCCGATCGGCTCGAACGAACAGCACGGGCCGACGGGCCTGCTCGGCACCGACTGGCTGTGCCCCGAGATCATCGCCCACGCGGCGGAGAAGCAGGACGAGAGCCTTGTGGTGGCGCCGACCTTCAACATCGGGATGGCCCAGCATCACCTCGCCTTCGCCGGCACCATCAGCCTGCGCCCCTCGACCTTCATGGCCGCGATCTCCGATTGGGTGTCGTCCCTGAGCCGCCATGGCTTCGAGCGGATCTATTTCCTCAACGGCCACGGGGGCAACGTCGCCACCATCGAGGCGACCTTCGCCGAGATCTACGCCGACTGGAGCTTCGCCGAGGAACAGCCGCCGTTCGTTCTGAAGCTGAAGAACTGGTGGGACCTGCCCGGCGTGCACGGCTTCTGCACCCGGATGTTCCCCACCGGCCACGGCATGCACGCCACCCCGTCCGAGATCGCGGTTACCCAGGCGGCCTACCCGCATCTGGTCAAGATCGCCGAGATGGACCCGAAGATCGCGCCGGTCGGACCGATCCGGGACGCGCTGGACTACCGCGCCCGCTTCCCGGATGGCCGCATCGGCTCCGACCCGCTGCTGGCCAGCCCGGAGAAGGGACAGCAGATCATCGACGTGGCGATCCCGGCCCTGTTGAAGGACGTGGCCGAGTTCAGCGCCGAGGTCTTGCCGTAAACACCTTTGGCGCGCACCGTCGGCGCATGACACCGATCAGACAGGCCGCCCGCACCGCCCGCGCGGGCCAGGAACTTCTCCGCGCTTCGGGAGATGTGATCGCCCGGCGGCTGGAGATCATCGCGGACGGCGTGCGCGATCCGCTGAAGGCGGATTTGCGCGAGCTCAGTCTGATGGGGTCGGAGAAGGTCGAGGCCCTGACCGCCTCAGCCGGCGCCGGACTGAACGGGGCCGTGGCCGTGGCGGCGGCGACCGCGGCGACGGTCGCCCGAGAGACGGCGGCGGCGCAGGACGCGCTGGGCGCGGTCCTGAAGGCGGGCAGCCCGGTCGAGGCCGCCGCCGCCCAGGGCGCCTGGGCCACCGCCGCGATGGGCCGCGCCGTCAGCGACGGCTGGGCCTTCGGAGCGACGATGCTGAAGCTTCAGGCCGACGCCCTGGCCCCGATCCACGCCGCCGCGGTGGCCAATGCGAAACGTCTGAAGCGATAGATCCTACCGGAACGGCGGCTCGTCGAAGGCGCGGAGCTTGCGCGAGTGCAGGCGCACGCCCTCGGCGCGGAGCAGGTCGACCGCCTGAATGCCGATCTGGAGGTGCTCCGAAATCGAGCCCTCGTAGAAGCGGTTGGCCTGACCCGGCAGCTTGATCTCGCCGTGCAGGGGCCGGTCCGAGACGCACAGCAGCGTCCCGTAGGGCACCCGGAAGCGGTAGCCCTGGGCGGCGATGGTGGCGCTTTCCATGTCGATAGCCACGGCCCGGCTCTGGTTGAAGCGCTGGGCCGACTTGGCGTAGCGCAGCTCCCAATTTCGGTCGTCGGTGGTCACCACCGTACCGGTGCGCAGGCGCCGCTTGACCTCCTCGCCCGGCGCGCCCGAGACCATCTTGGCGGCGTCATAGAGGGCGCGCTGCACCTCTGCGATCGAGGGGATGGGGATGTCCGGCGGCAGCACGGCGTCGAGCACGTGGTCGTCGCGCAGATAGGCGTGAGCCAGCACATAGTCGCCGATGATCTGACTGTCGCGCAGGCCGCCGCAGTGGCCGATCATCATCCAGGCGTGGGGGCGGGTCACCGCCAGGTGGTCGCAGATGGTCTTGGCGTTGGACGGGCCGACGCCGATGTTGACCAGGCTGATGCCGTTCCAGCCCGGCGCGGTCAGGTGATAGGCGGGCATCTGGTGCTTCTTCCAGGCCGCGTCCATGACCACTTCGCCGGGGTTCGGCGTGTCGCGGGTGATGACCACCCCGCCGGCGCAGACCAGACGGTCGTAGGGGCTGTCAGGATCGGCCACCTGCTCGCAGGCCCAGCGCACGAATTCATCAACGTACCGATTGTAATTCGTGAACAAAATATAGGACTGCACATCCTCGACTGGCGTACCGGTGTAGTGGCGCAACCGGGCCAGGGAGAAGTCGGTGCGCAGGCCGTCGAACTGGGCCAGCGGGAAGTCGCGGCCGGGATCGAACAGGCCGTCCGAGACCTCGTCGCCGATGTGGGCCAGGTCGGTGGTCGGGAAGTGGCGCGCCACGGCGGCGGTCTGGCTGCGATCCAGCGCCACGTCCGAGCCGTCCATCACATAGGGGAAGGGGATCTCCTGATCCGACGGCCGGACATCGAAGGTGGCGCCGTAGTCCGCCTCGAGCAGACCCAGCTGCTCGGTCAGATAGGGGCGGAACAGTTCGGGCCGCGTGATGGTCGTCGAATAGACGCCCGGCCGCGAGATGCGGGCGTAGGCGCGCGTCGCCAGATTGGCCGGCCGGTCGCCGAACCAGCTGACCCTGAGTTCGGGATAGGCGAACAGGCCCCGGGCGCGGGCGTCGGGCTCCGGACGCTCGCCGGTGGCGAGAAATGTCCGCACCGCCTCGCGCAGGTTGCTCACGGATTGATCGTAGAGGGTTTCAAGGCGGTCCAGAGCCGCCTGTGCTGTCATCGTTTCTGTCATGGCCTCCCTTACAGGACGACTGCGGCGAAGGCGAGATCAGCTCAGCTCGCGGCGCAGGAAGGCGGTGAGATCGTCCAGCACCGGGGCCTTGTCACGGAACAGGGGCG
>DASRXE010000166.1:0-6131 GCA_035654315.1 Brevundimonas sp. | reverse complement strand
GACCGGCCCGAGCCCTTGCCGATCCCGTTTACCGCGTCGACGCCGATGACCACGACCGGCTTGCGCCAGCGCTCGCGCAGCCGCCCGGCGACGATGCCGACCACGCCCGGGTGCCACTCGTCCCCCTCGATCACCACCACGGCCGAGCCGTCGGCGTGGGCGCCTGTGGCTTCGACCATCCGGGTCGCCTGTTCGGTCACCTGCCGCTCGACCTCGCGCCGGGCGATGTTCAGGGCGTCCAGCTCCTGCGCCAGCGCCATGGCCTCATCCGGATCGTCGGTCGACAGCAGCCGCGCCCCGAGATCCGACTTGCCGATCCGTCCGCCGGCGTTGATGCGCGGCCCGAGGATGAAGCCCGCATGGTTAGACTTGGCCGGACCCGGTTCGCTGCCCGCCGCCGCGAGCAACGCTCGCAGCCCGGGATTGCCCCAGTCCGACATCACCCGCAGGCCGAGACTGGTGAGGGCCCGGTTGAAACCGGTCAGGCCCGTCACGTCGCAGATCGCCCCCATCGCGGCCAGATCCAGCCACTGGCGGATGTCCGGCTGGTCGCCCGTCTCGAACAGGCCGCGCCGGCGCGCCTCGCGGTTCAGCGCCGCCAACAGCACGAACACCACCCCCGCCGCCGCCAGATTGCCCTGCCCCGAGTTGCAGCCCGGCCGGTTGGGATTGACCACGGCGGCGCAGACCGGCGGATGCTCGCGCATCATGTGGTGGTCGATAACCACGACCTTGAGCCCGATGGCCGCCGCATGGGCCACCGCCTCATTGGCCGCAGCGCCGCAGTCGACGGTGATGACCAGCTCGGCCCCCGAGGCCTTCAGCGTGTCGAAGGCCTTTGGGCTCGGCCCATACCCTTCGGTAATGCGGTCGGGCACATAGATCGGCAGATTCGCGCCCATGGCCCGGAACCAGCGCACCAGCAGGGCCGCGCTCGAGGCGCCGTCGACGTCGTAGTCGGCGAAGACATGGATCGAGGCCTGCGCCTGCAGCGCGTCGAGGATCGCCTCGGCCGCCGCGTCCATGTCCATGAAGCTGGACGGATCGGGGAACAGCGCCTTCAGCGTTGGCTGCAGGAAGTCCGCGCCGTGATCGGCCCCGACCCCGCGCGCCGCCAGCGCCCGCGCCAGCGGCTCTTCCAGGTTCAACGCCTGCATATGGGCGCGGATCAGCGCTGCCTCGGCCGGCCTCTGGCGCCAGGCGCGCCCGGACAGCGAGCGGGAAACCCCCAGGAACGCAGGATGCGACGCGGGCAGGCTCCCCCCGTCCGCCATCAGGCCGGCCGTCTTGTGTGGATGCGCTGGATCGTCCGGGTCGAGGAATCCATCACCAGCGTGTGGGTGGTGACGAAGCCGTCCCGCACCATCACCCCGTCCAGCATGGCGCCCTTGGTCACGCCCGTGGCCGCGAACACCGCGTCCTTCGAGACCAGTTCGTGCAGATCATATTTGCGGTCGAAATCCTTCACCCCGGTGCGCTCGGCCCGGGCCCGCTCGTCGTCGTTGCGGAAGATCAGCCGGCCTTGGAAATGGCCGCCGACGCATTTCAGCGCGCTCGCCGCCAGCACGCCTTCCGGCGCCCCGCCGGACCCCAGATACAGGTCGATGCCCGTCTCCGGCTCGGCCGTGTGGATCACGCCGGCCACGTCGCCGTCGGTGATCAGCAGCACCTTTGCTCCGACCTCGCGCAGGGCCGCGATGAGTTCGGCGTGGCGCGGCCGGTCCATGACGCAGACGGTGATGTCGCGCGGGTCGACGCCCTTGGCCGAGGCCAGCGAGCGCACGTTCTCCTGCGGCTTCATGTCGAGATCAACGGTGCCCGGCGCATAGCCCGGCCCGATCGCGATCTTGTCCATATAGGTGTCGGGCGCGTGCAGCATGCCGCCGCTCGCCGACATCGACAGCACGCACAGCGCGTTGGCCATGGCTTTGGCCGTCAGGGTCGTGCCTTCCAGCGGGTCGAGGGCGATGTCGATGGCCGGGCCTTTGCCAGTGCCGACCTTCTCGCCGATGTACAGCATCGGAGCCTCGTCGCGCTCGCCCTCGCCGATGACGATCTTGCCATCGATATCCAGCGCGTTCAGCGCCGTGCGCATGGCGTCGACGGCCAGCTGGTCGGCCTGTTTCTCGTCGCCGCGGCCGATCTGGGCGTACGAGGCGATGGCGGCCAGTTCGGTGACCCGCGCCGCATCTGCGGCCAGCGTCGAAGCGTAGGGGGCCGTTGCGGCCATGGGCGTTCTCCTGAGGACGATGATCCCGGGATTCTGTCGTCCCGGCGAGCGTTGGGTGGATTAGCGGCGGGGAATCGGCGGCGGCGCGCGGCCCCGCTCCCGGGTCTGCCGGGCGAATTCCTCGATCTCGGCGGCGGTGTCCTGGGTCACCGGCGCGACCTGCACCGCGTCGACCCGCGCCTGCACGGCCGCGCCGAAGGCGGCGGGGTCTTCATTGAGCGTCCATTCGATGCGCGAGGCGTCGTCGGCCAGCGCCTCGCCCGAGACCCTCAGCGTGTTGACCTCGGCGGCGACGACGGCCGGGTTGGGCTGAGGCTGGACCGCCTTCGGAAAGTCGGCCCAGCGGGGGTATTCGCGGTTGGCGTCGACCAGCGCCTGCACCCGCGCCGCCACCGGCGAGCTCGGGTCCGTTCGCGGACTGAACGCGCCCACGCAGGCCGTCAGACCGGCCGTGACGGCGGCGGCGGCCAGGACCACTGCGAATTTCCGGATCGGCGCGTTCATTTCAGGGCCGGTCATATGCCATGATCGGCGCCGGCGGAAGGGCGACGGCGGCCCCTACGTCCGATCCTGACGTCCTCTCCGGAGTCTCCGCGCATGGCCAAGCGTCCGACCACCCCGCCCCCGGCCTCCGGACCCGAGGCCCCGCGCCCGGTCCGCAAGTCCGGTCGCCCTACCTCGGCCAAGCCCCCGCGTCCCCGCGCCGCGAAAGCCGCCGCGGCCGAACCTGCCCCGGAGCCCCGGCCCGCCGCCGACCCCGCCCACGCCGTTCCCGGCGCCGACCAGCGCCAGATGCTCGAGACCCTGTCGCTGAACCTCGCCCGCGCCGCCATGACCGCCCAGGCCGCCATCGCCGAGGCCGCCCTGTCGCAGGCCGACCGTCCCGCCGCCCTGTCGCCCGACCCCTTCAACGTCGGCCCGGCCATGACCCAGGTGATGAGCGGCCTCGCCTCGCGGCCCGACAAGCTGTTCGCCGCCCAGGCCGACCTCTTCAACCGCTACATGGACCTGTGGGCTTCCACGACCCGCCGCGCCGCCGGCGAGGAGCTGGTCGCCCCTCCCTCAAAGGACAAGCGTTTCAAGGACCCCGCCTGGTCCGAGAACCCGATGTTCGACGTCATGCGCCAGTCCTATCTGGTCACCGCCGACTGGATGAACGGCCTCGTCTCCAGCGTCGAGGACATCGACCCGCGCACCAAGCGCCGCGCCGAGTTCTTCACCAAGCTGCTGACCGACGCCTTCTCCCCCTCCAACTTCCTCGCCTCCAACCCCGCCGCCCTCAAGGCCCTGGCCGAGAGCAACGGCGAATCGCTGGTCAAGGGGATGCAGAATTTCGCCGCCGATCTCGAACGCGGCGCCGGCAAGCTGAAGATCAGCCAGGCCGACTACGGCCGCTTCGAGGTCGGCAAGAACGTCGCCACGGCCCCCGGCCAGGTCGTCTGGCGCGACGAGCTGTTCGAGCTGATCCAGTACGACCCGGCCACCGACAAACAGCGCCAGATCCCGCTGCTGATCTTCCCGCCGTGGATCAACAAATTCTACATCCTCGACCTGCAGCCCGAGAACTCGATGATCCGCTGGCTCTCCAGCCAGGGCTTCACCGTCTTCGTCTGCTCCTGGGTCAATCCCGACGTCGACAAGGCCGGCTACGGCTTCGACGACTACCTGCAGAAGGGCGTCTACCGCGCCGTCGAAAAGGCGCTGGAGCAGTCGAAGGCCGACCACATCAACACCGTCGGCTACTGCATCGGCGGCACATTGATGGGCGCGGCCCTCGCCCACATGGCCGAGCACGGCGACGACCGCGTCACCGCCAACACCTTCTTCGCCGCCCAGCACGATTTCGCCGAGGCCGGCGACCTGCTGCTGTTCACCGACGACCACTGGCTCAACGAGATCGAGCAGCAGATGGACGCGGCCGGCGGCGTTCTGCCCGGCGCGGCCATGGCCGAGACCTTCAACGCCCTGCGCGCCAACGACCTGATCTGGTCCTTCTTCGTCAGCAACTATCTGATGGGCAAGGACCCGCCCGCCTTCGACCTGCTGTTCTGGAACGCCGACCAGACCCGCATGCCCAAGAAGCTGCACCTCGACTACCTGCGCTCGATGTACGGCCGCAACGCCCTGTCCCAAGGGCAGTTCGAGATCGGCGGGATCAGGGCCGACCTGTCGAAGGTGAAGATCCCGCTCTACTTCCAGGCCAGCCGCGAGGACCACATCGCCCCGATGAACTCGGTCTACCGCTCGGCGAAGGCGTTCCCGAACGCCGACGTCACCCTGACCCTCGCCGGCTCCGGCCACATCGCCGGCGTGGTCAATCCGCCCTCGGCCAACAAATATCAGCACTGGCTCAACCCGACCCTGCCTGACACCCTCGCCGAATGGCAGGCGGGCGCGCAGGAGCATCCCGGCAGTTGGTGGAACCACTGGGCCGACTGGCTTCACGCCCGCTCGGGCGACTGGGTTCCGGCGCGGAATCCGTCCAAGGGTCCCCTGAAGCCGATCGAACCCGCCCCCGGCGCCTATGTGAAGGTCAAGTCTTGAACCGCACCCCCAACGTCCTGCTGGCCGTGACCAGCGTCCTCGCCCTGTTCCTGGTCGCCTTCAGCGCCATTTCCACCGCCACGGCCGAACGCGCCCCCGTCTATCTCGCTTGCGCCCTGTTCAGCGCCCTCGGCTTCATGCTGCTCAACGGCCTGTGGATGCACAGCCGCAAGCGCAAGCCCAAGCCGCTGATCGACCGCGCCGCCCCCGTGACGCTGATTCTGGCCATGGTCTTCCCGATGGCGATCATTCTCTCGGCCATCCTGCCGCTGATCGCCCCGGCCGGCGACTACGGCCTGATGCTGATCATGGCCGGCGTCTGGACCGGCCTGACCCTCCAGTCCGCCCGCGCCGCGCTCAAGCCGACCTGAAGCTCAGCGCCACGCCGTTATTGCAATAGCGTTTGCCGGTCGGCCGCGGCCCGTCGTCGAACACATGCCCCTGATGCCCGAGACAGCGGGCGCAGTGATATTCGGTGCGTGGAATGCCGATGCCGTAGTCGGTCTTCGTCCCGATATTGGCGGCGATCACCTCGTAGAAGCTCGGCCACCCGGTGCCGCTCTCGAACTTCCACTGCGAACGAAACAGCGGCAGCTCGCAGCCCCGGCACACATAGGTTCCGCGCCGGTGCTCATTGTTCAGCGGACTGGTGTGTGGCTGTTCGGTCGCCTCGTGCCGCAGCGTCCGGTAGCTCGCCGCCGGCAACCGCGCCCGCCACTGGGCGTCGGTCAGCCCGCGGAACGGCGAGTCCGCATACTGCGCCTCGGAGGCGTCGGCGCTGTCCGGGGAACAGGCCGACAGCGCGACCGCGCCGGCTGTGAGCAGCAGATGGCGGCGGGAGAGGTGGGTCATGTCTGATAGGTCGGAGTGATCGCCGTGATTTCAAGCGCCCCTCTCCCGATGGGAGAGGGCTTGAGCGCCCGGGAGCGAAGCGATCGGCCGCGCGAAAGGGTGAGGGTCGACTGCCGGGTAGCGAAGCCCCAACCATCCGGCCCTCATCCGACGGGGCTCTGCCCCGCCACCTTCTCCCATTGGGAGAAGGATCAGGACAGACCGGTGTCTTCCGCCAGCCCCAACATCAGGTTCAGGTTCTGCACCGCCGCCCCCGACGCCCCCTTGCCGAGATTATCCAGCAGCGCGACCAGCCGGACCTGCTCACCACTCCGGTCCCCGAATACGTGCAACCGCATCCGGTTGGTCCCGTTCAGCCCCTCCGGATCGATCCCGGTCATGGCCTCGGTGGCCTCCAGCTCCGCAACCTCGACGAAGCGCGCTCCGGCATAGGCCTCGGCCAGCGCCCCGTGCACCACCTCAACCGACGGCGACCCGGGCAGGGCGCCCAGATGCAGCGGAACCT
>DASRXE010000165.1:0-9124 GCA_035654315.1 Brevundimonas sp. | reverse complement strand
CATCGCCCAGCGCGCCTATGAGATGAACTCCAAGGTCATCACCACCGCCGACCAGATGCTGTCGGTCGCCGGGCAGGTGAAGTCGTGAGAACCCTGATCCTCGCCGTCGCGGCCCTGCTGACGGCCGGACCCGCCCTCGCCGGCCCGGTGTCGCTGAAGGCCAACCCGGTGGACGTCGACGGCCAGGTGACGTTCGGCGATGTGTTCGACGGCGCCGGAGCGGCGGCCGGGATCGTCATCGGCGCCCGCTCGGGACCTTCGGTGGTGTTCGAGGCGGGTTCGCTGCAGGCGCTGGCGCGTCAGTCGGGCCTCAGCTGGGCAAATCCGACCGGGCTGCGCCGGGTCGTGGTGCGCCACGCCGCCGTCGCCCCCGCCGTGGACGCGACCGCCCCCGCGCTTCAGCCTGCGGCCCCCGCCCCCACGCGCGCCGCCGCCCGCCGCGCCGCCTACGCCGACCGGATCATCAGCCGCAACGACATCGTCGAGGTGATCTACGAAGCCGCCGGCATACGGCTGGCCATCACCGGCCGCGCCGAGGGCAACGCCGCCGAAGGCCAGCGTCTCGCCATCCGCAACCTGCAGTCCGGCCGCATCTTCGACGCCGTGGCGATCGGACCGGGCCGGGCCATCGCGGGGCCGGCCGGCCAGGATCTCCGCACCCATCAGTTCGCCGCCCGATAGAGGGAAGAGTACCATGCGCACCATCCTGATCGTCTCCGCCGCCGCCCTCTGCGCCTCCATGGCCCTCGGCGCCTGCTCCACCGCCGTCGAGGCGGTGCGCGGGCCGGAACTGGCCCCCATCGGCTATCCGGCCGCCCTGGTGCCGACCAGCCAGGCCTATCTGCCCTCGCCCGAACAGCAGCAGGCCGACCGGGCGGCCAGCGCCAACAGCCTGTGGCGCACCGGCGCCCGCACCTTCTTCGGCGACCAGCGCGCCCGCCGCATCGGCGACATCGTGACGGTGAACATCGACATCGACGATCGGGCCCAGACCCAGAATTCGACCCAGCGCAGCCGCTCCAACGACATTTCGGGCGGCATCACCAACTTCTTCGGCCTCGAGAACAGCCTCGGCCGCGCCTTCCCGGGCGGCTTCGACGCCGGCAACCTGGTCGGCATGGAGGGTGAGTCCAACGCCAACGGCTCCGGCTCGGTGAACCGCTCCGAGAAGGTCAGCCTGACCATCGCCGCCGTCGTCACCGACGTCATGTCAAACGGCAATCTGGTCATCCAGGGCCGGCAGGAAGTGCGCACCAACCGCGAGGTGCGCGAACTGACCGTCGCCGGCATCGTGCGGCCCGAGGACATCAGCTCGGCCAACACCATCGCCCACACCCAGATCGCCGAGGCCCGGATCAGCTACGGCGGCCGCGGCGACATCAGCCGGGTCCAGGCCACGCCCGCGGCCCAGTCGCTGGTGGAGCGCTTCAGCCCGTTCTGAGCGTCGGCGGGCGTGGCTTTTTTGCAAGGCCGGGAGGGAATGAGATTCCTCCAAGCGGAGCGGTGAACCGTTAACGGAAACCAGCGTTTGCCCCGCAGACGCGAGTAAAGTTTCCAATGTTCAAGTTCGCCATTCCAGCCGTCGCCGCCCTCGGGCTGATCACGGTCGCCGCCCAGTCCGAGGCCGTCCACGCGGACGCCGAAGCCGGCGCTGCGCCGATGGGCTGGCATCTGAGCCATGAAGGCACGATGGCCAAGCTGGCCTACGGCGTGGCCAACTCCGACCAGCTGGCGCTGATGATGACCTGTCAGCCGGGACAGGCCCAGGCGATCGTCTACGGCGATGTCCAGCCCGCCAGCCCGCGCCTGCACAGGGCGTCGATGAGCTCAGCCGCCATCGATCCGCTCAGCGGGAGTCTGGCCGAGGAAAGCCGCATTTCGCTGCGCGATCCGACCCTTCTGAGGCTCGCCCGCCGCGGCTCGCTGGAGGTCGAGGGCGACGCCGGTCACTTCGAATTGACCGCCGACGGCGACGAACGGCGCCTCGTCGGCGAGTTTTTCGCCTATTGCGGAACCGAAGCAGTCTGATCACATCCTGCGGGCTGAGCATCAGCGGGGGCTGAACCATGATCGCCACTTTCGTCAGCCTCGCCTTTGCGGCGGTGCAAGCCGCGCCGCCTGAAACGGCCTGGACGTGGACCCTCTATGCCGATGAGGCGCGGGTCGCCCTGGCCCACGAGGTTCCCGACACCGCCAACCTGCGCTTCACCCTCGAGTGCGAACCGGCCTCGGGCGTGGCCCGCGTCACCTTCTATGGCGGCGCCGCCCAGGCCGGCATGGCCCGCGTGACCGCCGGCGAGGCCTCGGCTGTAACGGAATCGACCGCCGAACGCGGAACGCTGAAGCTGGCTCTGCGCACCGACCACCCGGTCTTCGCCGCCTTCACTGCCGACGGCCGGCTGGCGGCCGCGATCGGCGAACAGAAACGGACCGTCGAGGTGCCGCGGCCGCACCTTGCCAAACTGCGCCGCTTCGCCGAACTGTGCTCGGGCTGATCGCCCGGAGCTGACCCATGCGCGCCCCCGCCCTGCTCGCCCTCACCGGCCTCGCCCTCGGCGCCGCCGCCTGTGCGACGGTCGAGCCGCCGGCGGAGGTCGCCGCCGCCAGTCCGGCGCCCCTGCCCGTCGAGGGGTATGACTGGCTTCTCACCGTCGACGACGAGACCGCCCACCTGGCCTATGGCGCGCCGGAAAGCGACGATCTGCAACTGGGCTTCAACTGCCGGCGGGAGTCCGCCCGGGTCGGCGTAGTCGCCATCGGGGCGGAGGGAGACGAGCCGGTCATCCTGCTCGAGTCCGGCGGCGACACCGGCCGGTTCCCGGCCGAGGCCGAGCCGTCGGCCTTGCATGACGCCCTGATCCTGACGGCCGAAATGGCGGCGACCGAGCCGGTGTTGCTGCGCTTCCGCCGCCTCGGCTGGATGGCGCAGTGGCGTGGCGGCGAACGCGAGGCCTATGCGCCGCATCCGGAGTCGCTGCCCCGCGTCGAGGACTTCTTCGCCTTCTGCGGTTGACGCGCGGCCGGGCGTCCGGTGCAGTCGCGGCCCAGTCGGAGGGACGCCATGAAGACCGTGATCGCCATCGGGGCCGCCGCCCTGCTCGCCGCCGCTACGCCCGTGCTGGCCGCGACGCAGGCGCAGACGCCCCCGGCCGCCGCGCGCAACGCGGACGATCCAGCGCTGGCCTCGATCCTCGCGGACTACGAGACGTACCTGCGGGCCAACGACCCGATCAGCGCCGGCATGGAGGGCGACCGGGAGGCCCTGTCGCGCCTGCCGGACGTCTCGCGCGCCTTCGAACTGGCGCAGGCGCCGGTGCTGAAGGGGTTCGCCGACCGGCTGGCCGCCATCGATCCGGCGTCGCTGACCGACGATGACCGACTGAACCATGCCTTCCTGAGCTCGGTGCTGCAGCGCTCGATGGCGCGCATCCCGCTCGACACCGACCGCATTGGCGCCTTCAGCTCCGAGGGCGGCCCCGGCCAGTCGATGGCCTATGTCGCCAGCGTCACCCGCATCGCCGGGCGCGAGGACGCCGAGGCGTGGATCGCGCGGCTCGAGGCGATGCCGAAATTCTACCGTGACCAGCTGGACAGCGCCCGCCGGGGTCTGGAGAGCGGCCTCGTCCAGCCGCGCTCGGTGGTCGAGAGCGCGCTGAGCCTGATGGAGCCGGAGGCGGCGCACACGCCCGAAACCGACCCCCTGCTCTTGCCGTTCGCGGACCTGCCGAACGGCATACCCGCCGCGGAACAGGCGGGGTTGCGCGCCCGCGCCGCCGCGGCGGTCGCCGCCGGGATCATGCCGGCGCGGCGCGAATGGGCCCGTTTCCTGCGCGAGGACTACCTGCCGCGCGCCCCGGAAAGCCTCGGCCTCGTTCACCGGCCGGGCGGGCGCGACCTCTACGCCTTCTTCGTGCAGGGCTACACCACGACCGACCTGACACCGGACCAGATTCACCAGATCGGCCGCGAGGAGGTCACCCGCATCCGTGCCCGGATGGATGTGGAGATGCAGGCGGCGGGCTGGACCGGCGAATTCGCCAGTTTCCTGGCCTTCCTGCGCACCGACCCGCAGTTCTATGCGACCAGCCGCGAGGACCTGCTGAAGGAGGCGTCGGAGATGGCCAAGCGGGCGGACGACGGCCTGCCGGCCCTGTTCGGAACCCTGCCCCGCCTGCCCTACGGCGTTCGTCCGGTGCCGGCCGAGATCGAGGCCAACTACACCACCGGCCGCTATTTCGGCGGCTCGATGGAGAACGGCGTCGCCGGCGGCTATATGGTCAACACCAGCCGGCTGGACCAGCGCCCGCTGTACGAACTGCCGGCCCTGACCCTGCACGAGGCCGTACCCGGCCACCACATTCAGATCGCCCTGCAGCAGGAGGCCGAGGAAGGCCCGTATTTCCGCAAGGGCGCCGACGTCACCGCCTTCACCGAGGGCTGGGGGCTGTACGCCGAGTTTCTCGGCGAGGAGATGGGCTTCTACCGCACGCCGTATGAGCGCTTCGGGCGGCTGAGCTACGAGATGTGGCGGGCGTGCCGGCTTGTGGCGGACACCGGCATCCACTGGCTGGGCTGGGACATCGAACAGGCGCGGGCCTGTTTCCGCGACAACTCGGCCCTCGCGCCGCACAACATCGAGACCGAGCTGCAGCGCTATATCGGCTGGCCGGGCCAGGCCACGGCCTACAAGATCGGCGAGATCCGGCTGCGGAACATCCGGGCGCGGGCGGAGCGCGAGCTGGGAGACCGGTTTGACGTGCGGCGGTTCCACGACGCCCTGCTGGTCGACGGGCCGCTGCCGCTGCCGCTGCTGGACGAGCGAATGGACCGCTGGATCGCGGAGGAGAAGGGGCGGCCATGACCCGGGGAGATTGCAGAATGAGGATTCCGGCGGCGACGCTCGCGGCGGTTCTGATATTCGGCGCCACCGGCGCGGCGGCCCAGACCGAGGACTGGCGCCTCCTGGCCCAGGACGGACCCGTGGATGTCGCCGTCGACGTCGCCAGCTTCAGCGGCCCCCCGGATCGCCGGACCGTTCGCTCGGCGATGGTCTCCCGGGAGGAAGACGATCCCTTCGCCTACCTGATCGTCGATGTCGTCATCGATTGCACCGCCCGAACGATCAGCGCCGAGGCGATGTCCGCCCGCGACGTCGGCGGCGCCGTGCTCCGGCAGCAGGACCTTCCGCCGGAGACCGCGCCCGTAAACGAGGCGGATGGAACCGCGGCAACGGCGAGGGCCGCCTGCGAGGGGGCGGAGATCAGCCAGACCCGGTTCGAGTCCGCGCCTGCTTTCGCCGCCTGGGCGATGGCGCGACGTTCGGGCTAGCTCAGCCCAGGCCCAACGCCGCGCGCGCCTTTTTCGTCAGCTTGGCCGCCACGATGCCATGGGCGATAGCGAGGTGCTCGGCCAGCTCGTCATCCGGCCAGTCGTCGATGCGCGGCAGGTTCACCCATTTGTTGCGCGCCATGTAGGGCGCGGGGCGGGCGTGGCCGGTCTCGGTCAGCACCTCATAGGCGATGTCGGAGACCTTGAACGAGATGCCGCCCGTCGCGCCGACCATGCAGAACATCTTGCCGCCGACCCGATAGGCGTCGTGGTCGTCGCCGAACGGATGGTCCAGCGTCGCCGACGGCAAGGCCAGGCAGACCTTGCCGACCCCCGCCCGATTCATCTCAGGCGTTCCCGAGCGCTTCGACGCCGACGCCGATGGGACAGGTCACGCCGGTGCCGCCGATGCCGCAGTAGCCGCCGGGGTTCTTGGCCAGATAGGCCTGGTGATAGTCCTCGGCGTAGTAGAACGACCCGGCGGGGACGATCTCGGTGGTGATGTCGCCGCGGCCCGCCTTGCGCAGCGCGGCCTGATAGGCGTCGCGCGACGCCTCGGCTTCAGCCTGCTGGGCCTCGTTCAGGGTGTAGATCGCCGAACGGTACTGGCTGCCGACGTCATTGCCCTGGCGCAGGCCCTGGGTCGGGTCGTGGTTCTCCCAGAACGCCTTGAGCAGTTCGCCGTAGCTGATCTCATGCGGATTGAAGACCACCTGCACCGCCTCGGCGTGGCCGGTGCGGCCCGAGCAGGCCTCCTCATAGGTCGGATTGGGCGTATAGCCGCCCGCATAGCCGGCGGCGGTGACCCAGACGCCGGGCAGCTGCCAGAACACCCGCTCCACGCCCCAGAAGCAGCCCATGGCGAAGACGGCGGTCTCGAACCCCTCCGGATGGGGTCCCTTCAGCGGCCGGCCGCTGACGTAGTGGACCTCGTCGGTACGCACGGGTTCGGCGCGGCCCGGCAGGGCGGTTTCGCGGGTCGGCATCTCGTGGGTCTTGTTGAACAGCATGGCGGGCCTCCGGTCGAACGGTCACGGCCTATATGGGATGTTCGGCGGCGCTTGCCGAGGGGGTCGGCTTGTTCTATCAGCCTGCCTCCGCCGGAAAGACCGATCCGGCGGCTCACGCAGGCCTTCGGGCGACGTCGTGGAACGGACAGGTGGCGGAGTGGTCGATCGCGCACGCTTGGAAAGCGTGTGTAGGTGAAAGCCTACCGAGGGTTCGAATCCCTCTCTGTCCGCCACGCCCCTGCCCTACGCCTCTGACACCGCCTGACCTTCGCGAAGCCGCCGAAAGCAGGGCGGTTTTCGCTCCCGGCCCGCACCGTTGCGCGCAGCAGAGCGCCAAATCCGGCCGTTTGCCGCCGAATCGTGATGCCTCTCTCTGGCCGTCTCGGGCCATACCCGGTTTGCCTCGACCCTGGTCCCACCTGTTTTCCGGATTTTCTGCTCGCTCAAGCGCCTGTCGACGTCGGGATAAATCGCCGCAAACGCCCACCGCGCGGGCATTCTCTGCCGGCATGCTAAGCAGCAGGTTCATAAATCAACAGGCCGAGATCAGGTCCTGTTTCGATGATTATCAGGACCTGCAGCTCGACATATCAGGCCCAGAAACGTGGATTATCAGGGCCTCATTTTGAGCAGCGTGCGCTGATCTTCCCACGAAAGCGGCAAGGTCGTTTCCCGCAAGCTCTGCAAAGTCATTCCCACAGGCTGCCGTCCTTTGATGATGGCTTCCTGGATGTCAGGCGCGAGGAACGCCAGACCGGCGATTCCACGGATGTAGCCATCGTCGATCCCCCGGCAGTCCCGCCAGGACGCGGTGCGGCCCGCGGGATTGATACCGACGCGGCCGAGCTCCAGGTGCGCGCGACGGAGGCCCGCGACCAAGGTTCGATCGACACGCCGTCGTTCGACCCGACCAGACACGCTCGCTTCAAGCCACACGCGGCCCGCTCGCTTCTGCAGCCGGGCCGGCACAACCATCGTCAGCGATCCATCTGCGGCCAACGGCGGCAGGTCGCGAACGGCTCGTGCCCTTGCTTCGATCGTCAGCGCCAGCGCCACCCGATCCGAATAGACGGTGACGCTGGATATGAGATCGCGAAGGGTAGTCCAGGCTGCCACCGGCTGGCCGATCAGATCGCGGAGGCTGCAAGCGACGAGCTCCTCAAGGGGAATCGCAGCGACCCTCTTCAATCCATCTGCGGGGAGGGACACTGGCGCACCGCGCTGAGCTTTCGCCGAGACATAGTAGCGCCAGACGGAAGGGCCGTTTCGTGCAGTCACCGGGCTCATCAATCCGCCCGCTGCATCGTGGACCAACCCCATGAGTGCGGCAGGCGAGCTGCGCGCTCGCTCCCGCCGGGGGATCACCGCCTTGCTGAGCAGGATCTGGACAGCATCAAAGGTCTCACGCTCGATGATTGGGTCGTGCAGGCCCGGCCACGACTTCTCGCCGTGGACGATCTCGCCGATGTAGACGCGGTTCCTGAGCAGGTGGAAAAGCTGACCGCGCCCGAGCGGCTGCCCACCGGACGTTCGACCGATCGACGCCGTTCGCAACCGAGACACCACGCCCTCCGCTTTCAGCTCGCGCTGCAGGACGTGCACCGAGCCCAGTTCCAGATAGCGGCTGAAGCAACGGCGGATTGTCTCCGCCTCGTCAGGCAGGATCTTCAGCGTCCGCTCATGACCGATGTAGCCGAGCGGTGCGTTGCCGCCCATCCACATCCCCTTCTTCTTGGATGCGGCGATCTTGTCCCGGATACGCTCGCTGGTCACCTCGCGCTCGAACTGGGCGAAGGATAGGAGCACGTTCAGCGTCAACCGGCCCATGGATGTCGTCGTGTTGAACGCCTGGGTCACCGACACGAAGCTGACGCTCCGCCGGTCGAACCGGTCCACTATCCGAGCGAAATCGGCCAGCGACCGGGTGAGCCGATCCACCTTGTAGACGACGACCACGTCGATCCGGCCTGCCTCGATGTCGGTGAGCAGCCGGGTCAGGCCCGGCCGCTCCATGTTGCCGCCCGAATAGCCTCCGTCGTCATAGTGGGTCGGCAGGCCGAGCCATCCCTCACCCTTCTGGGAGGTGATGTAGGCGGCGCAGGCCTCTCGCTGGGCGTCCAGGGAGTTGAAGCTCTGGTCGAGCCCCTCCTCAGTGCTCTTGCGGGTGTAGATCGCGCATCGAAGGGTCGCGGCGCTCATGCAGAGGTTTTCCGCCTGAGGCCGAAGAAGGCTGGCCCATTCCACTTCGTGCCGGTGATCTCCAAGGCGATCGGGGACAACGACGCCCACCTCCGACCGTCGTAGAGGTAGCCCTCGTCGACGACCTCGACCTCGTGTCGCTCGCCGTTCCACTCCCGAACGATCCGCGCGCCGGCCTCCAACCCTTCGCCCAGCCGCCCCTCCCCTCGAAGCTGCCGTCTCAGCGCCGGAGGGATGCCGCCATAGGCTTTGGTCTGGATCAGCCACGCGAGGCAGCGGCGAACCAGATCAGGCGAGCGCAGCCTTGGTGGGGCGCCGAATCCGTGGTCGCGCCACCGCTCCCGCAGTTCCTGGAGCGAGAGCAGCTCCAGCGCCCTGACCGTCTCATCAGGCGTCACGCCTGAGCCCCGGCCGCCAGGCGATAGACGCGACCGCCTTCAGCAGCCTCGGACACTGGCGTGAGCCCATGGGCCTTCTTCAGAGCGCCGGCGAGGAAGCCGCGGACAGAATGAGGCAGCCAGCCGGTCGCCTCGGACATCTGGCCGACGGTGGCGCCCTCGTCGCGCTGTAGCAGCGCGATTACTTGG
>DASRXE010000164.1:0-15363 GCA_035654315.1 Brevundimonas sp. | reverse complement strand
CGCGACGTCGGCGGCGGCTGGGCGGTCGAGGACGGGGTGGCGCACGCCGCCGACGGCCGCCCTATCGCGCTGGTGCGCCAGCGCCGCAAGCTGATGCCGACACGCGGACCGGGCGGCGCCTGACCGCCCGGTCCCGTCCAGCCTATTTGCGCACGTAGCGGTTCAGGAAGGCGAGATAGGCCTCCTGCGCCGTGATCCGGTTCTCGCGCCGCCGGAAGCCGTGGCCCTCGTCGGGGAACAGCACGTATTCGACCGGCACGTCGTTGGCGCGGACGGCGGCGACCAGTTCCTCACTCTCGACCGGCAGCACGCGCGGGTCGTTGGCGCCCTGCACCACCAGCATGGGCCGACGGATGTTCGCGGCGTGGAACAGCGGCGAGATGCGGCGGTGCCGCTCGGCGTCGGTGGCCGGGTCGCCCATCTCGTCGAACAGGGCCTCGCGCTGCGCGCCCCACCAGGCGGGGATGGACTCCAGCGTCCGCACCCAGTTGGTCACGCCGTAGATGTTGACGCCGGCCTCGAAGGCGTCCGGGTGGAAGGCCATGGCGGCGGCGGTCAGGAAGCCGCCGTAGGAACCGCCCATCACCGCCACCTGATCGTCGGCCACCCAGTCCTGCTGGCGCAGCCACTGGCCGGCGTCGACGATGTCCTGCAGGTCGGCCTCGCCGTGGGCGCGGTCGTCCATGTGGAAGAAGGTCTTGCCGTAGCCGGACGAGCCGCGGTTGTTGGCGGCCAGCACGGCGTAGCCGTGATTAACCAGGTGCTGGATCTGGGCCGAGTAGCCGCGGGTGCTCTGGCCGCCGGGACCGCCGTGGACCATGACGATGGCGGGGACGGGGCTGGCGGCGGAGGCGCCCTTCGGACGATAGAGCACGCCGGGGATGATGGTCCCGTCGGAGGCGGCGTAGCGGACGATGCTGGACTCGACCAGGTCGGCCTCGTCGATGGCCGGGCTGAGGGCCGTCAACAGCCGCCGGGCCTGGCCGGTGGCGAGGTCGGCGGTCCAGACGTCGTTGGGCGAGGTGTCGGACGAGACGGTGAAGGCGATGCGCGTCTCGTCGGCGTTGTAGCGGACCTGGCCGATGTCGCCGTCCGGCATGCCGGTCAGGCGCACCGGCTGGCCGGTGGTGGTGTCGAGCAGGGTCAGCTCGGTCGAGGCGTCGGCGTTCAGGGCCGAGACGCGGTAGCGACCGGACGGCGAATAGCTGACGAACTCGACGTCCCAGTCGGCCTGGATCAGCGGGGTCTTGGCGCCGGTGGCGAGGTCGTGGGTCCAGGCCTGGTGGAATTCACCATGCTCATTCGTGCCGTAGACGAGCTGCCGGCTGTCGCGGGTGAAGCCGTAGGTCCCGTGGGCCACGTCGCCTTCGTGGGCGGTGATCAGGCGCGGTTCGCGGTCCCCCCGCAAATCGACCAGATAGACGTCGCTGTCGGCGCTGGTGACGGGCTTGTCCATCGCCAGCCAGCGGCCGTCGGGCGACACGTCGGCGATGAACATGCCGGGGTTCTGGAACACCATCCGGCTTTCATAGGTGTCGGCGTCGTAGGCGTAGAGGTCGAAGACCTCCGGGTCGCGGGCGTTAGAGGTGACCCAGAACGTATCGCGGGCGGCGTTCCAGCCGAGCAGGTCGGCCTTGACGTTCTCGCCCGGAGTCAGATCGCGGACCGTTCCGTCCAGCTCGCGGACATAGACGTGGGTCAGTTCGCTGCCGCCGCCGCCGCTGTCGGCGGTGAGCAGCGCGCGTCCGTCACGGGGGAAGTAGCTCTCGGCGAAGGTGGCGACGGTGGTCGAGGCGCTGAGCGGAACCGCGTCGCCGCCGTCGATGGGCAGGGCGTAGGCGTTGAACACCCCGGTCTGGTCGCTGGAGATCAGGATCGAGCGGCCGTCGGTCGAGAAGCCGAGACCGGCGGGGCTGGACATGCCGTAGCTGCGGGTCTGGTAGAATTCGGCGGCGCTGTAGGTGCGTGGCGCCTCGGACCGCTGCATGGCGGCGGTTTCTGCGCGGGCGGGCGCGGCGGCCAGCGGCGCGGCCATGACCAGCGCCAGAACGGACGCCATGCAGGCGGAAGTGAACTTCATTGGTAGCCCCTGTTGATCGATGGTGGTGATCGTCAGAGGGGCCAGACTGCGCTTTCGGATGCGACCTGTCGCCGATTTAACCTTGGCGGGGGGGTGGCGTCAGCCCAGCGGGTCGCCGCGCAGGGCGATCAGGGGGATGACGATTTCCTCCTCGTCGTCCAGATGCCTCGCCAGTTGCGGGCCGGCGAGGGCGAGGACGTCGGCCAGCCGTTCGACCCGGTCGGCGGCGTCCGGCGCTCCGCCGGTCACCGCCTGGTGCAGGGCGCGGCCGGTCACCACCATGGCCTCGATGTGGGCGTGGATGGCGTCGTGGTCGCGGTCCAGCAGGTCGATGCCGGGCGCGATGCGCGGCTCGAGCCGTTGCAGGGCCGGGAAATAGTGGCCGCTCTCGATGCGGTGGTGGCCGTCGAGGTGCTGCAGGAACTGCTGCAGGGCCGGGATCAGGGCGCGGTGGAGAGCGGGAACATCGGTGGCGCCGGCGCGCCAGGCCTCGACCATCGCCGCCATTTCGGCCTGATGGGCGCGGAAGCCGCCGTGCATGTGCAGCCACCGTCGCGCCGTGGGGTGCAGGCCGCCGGCCGTCCAGCGCTCGCGGGGGAAGGCCTCGCGCAGGTACAGGAATTCGGGCGGCAGGCCGGCGCGCGAGGCGAGCGCCAGTGGATCGGCCGCCGCGTCAGACAACGGCCGTCGTGGTCTTGATGAAGCCGCCGCCCAGCAGGCGGTCGGGATCGGCGGGGTCGTAGAGGGCGCAAGCCTGGCCGGGAGCCACGCCTTCCTCGCCGGTGTCGAAGGTCACCGACACCGCGCCATTGACGAGGCCGAGGCGGGCGGGGGAGGGCGGGCGGGTCGAGCGGACGCGGGCCAGCACCGGGCAGCCGCCGGCGGCCGCAGCCTCGATCGAGGCTTCGTCACCGAGCCAGTTGGTCTCATCCAGCGTCAGGGAGGCGGTCGCCAACGCCTCGCGCGGGCCGACGATGACGTGACGTTTCGCCGGGTCCAGCTTCGTCACGAACAGCGGCTCGCCGACGGCGACGTTGAGACCGCGGCGCTGGCCGATGGTGTAGTCGGTGACGCCGTCATGCTGGCCCAGCACCCGGCCGTCCATGTGCACGATCTCGCCCGCTTCGCGGCCCTGCGGGCGCAGCTTGTCGATCAGGGTGCGGTAGTCGCCGTTGGGGACGAAGCAGATGTCCTGGCTGTCGGGCTTGGCGGCGATGCGCAGGCCCAGTTCGGCGGCGACGCCGCGCACCTGGGGCTTTTCCAGATCGGCCAGCGGGAAGCGCAGATAGTCGAGCTGTTGGGCCGTAGTGGCGAACAGGAAGTAGGACTGGTCGCGCGAATGGTCGATCGCCTTGCGCATCTGGGCGCGGCCGTCGGCGGCCACCGAGCGGCGGACATAGTGGCCGGTGGCCATCGCTTCGGCGCCGAGGTCGCGGGCGACGTCCAGCAGGTCGCGGAACTTGACCGTCTGGTTGCAGCGGATGCAGGGCACTGGCGTCTGGCCCGCCAGATAGGAGTCGGCGAACTGGTCGATCACCGCGTCGCGGAAGCGGCTTTCGTAGTCGAGGACGTAGTGAGGGATGCCCAGCAGTTCGGCGGCGAGACGGGCGTCGTGAATGTCCTGGCCGGCGCAGCAGGCCCCCTTCTTCTTCAGCGCGGCGCCGTGGTCGTATAGCTGCAGGGTTACGCCGACGACGTCATAGCCCGCCTTGTGTAGAAGGGCGGCGACGACGGTGGAGTCGACGCCCCCCGACATGGCCGCGACCACACGCGATCCGACGGGCAGGCCGACCGCCGCGCGCGCGGAGGCGATCGCCGCATCCATGTCGGCCTTGCCGGTCATGGGAGCGATGGTCGGAACCGGGCAGTTGTCCTCGGCGAGCGTCATGGCGCGCTATCTAGTGCGGAAACGGTTCGAATTCGAGGCCGTCAGCCCATCTGACGCTTCAGATCCATTCGTTCGTGCAGCACACGCAGCACAACGACGGTGCCGGGCTCGTGCCGAAATACGATGAAATGGCGAGGATGCTTTATCGGACGGGGGTGCTGCTGCGGCGTCGAGCGAAGATGATAGATGCGATCCGCCGGTCTGCCCTTGATGGCGTGCGTCGCCGGGCCGAGGGGATCGTTGCGGATCAACAGGAAGGCCTTCAGCAGCAAGGCCTGATAGCGATCGGCGGCGGGGTCTCCGAAACGCGATCGGCTGAAAGCCAGAAGGCCCCGGACGTCGCGCGCCGCGGGACCCGCAAGTCTGAATGCGTTCAGGCCGCCGATTGCCGCAGGCCCGTGAGCCAGGCGGCGATATCGTCGACCTCGGTGAAGTCGCCGGCCTCATAGGCGTCGAGGCCGATCTGAACCTCGGCGTTGAACGCTGCGATGCGATCGTTCAAGGCGATCAGCGCCGCGGCCACGACCGCTTCACGATCCCGGAATTCGCCGCTCCGGACCTTCGCATCGACGAACTCGGCCGACTGGTCGGACAATTCGATTGTGACCCTCGCCATGGCGGAAAGGTAATCGCGAAAGCCCGAAACGGCAACGGCCGCCCCCGTCGCCGGGAGCGGCCGTTGTGTCTTCGGGGAGTCGTCCTAGGCGCCGCGGCCGTAGTGCTGGATGCGGGTCGTACGCAGGCCCTGCATGCCCCACTTGTCGATGGCCTTTTGCCAGGCGAGGAATTCCTCGGCCGTCAGGCGGTAGCGGCCGAGGGCGTCGTCGAGGCTGATCAGACCGCCGCGCACGGCGGCCACGACCTCGGCCTTGCGGCGGATCACCCAGCGGTCCGTATTGGCCGGCGGAAGATCGTGCAGGGTCAGGGGCGTGCCCGTCGGGCCGACCACATACTGTTCGCCCTGATTATTCAGGCGTCGCTCTTGCAACATGGGCTTATGCCTCATTGACCACCATCACTATGGTTTGAACCGTAGCGGTGCGCGGCTAAGGGCCGTTTAAGCGTCGTGGTGAAGGAAAGCCTAAAATGACTTTCATCCACCGGCTCATCATTCAGCAGAATTTTCATTCAGGTTTACGACCCGTTACTTTGAGATCAGCGTTTGATGCTGATCAGTTCGGCGAGCATCTCGTCAGCGGTGGTGATGATTTTCGAGGAGGCGGAGTAGGCCCGCTGGGTGGTGATCAGCCCGGTGAACTCGGCCGACAGGTCGACGGTCGAGGCCTCCAGCTGGGACGCCCCGATCAGACCCGCCCCGCCCGTGCCGGCGGCCTTCAGGTTGTAGGTGCCGGAGCTCTGGCTGACCCGGTAGGCGTTGCCGGAGGTCTGCGACAGGCTGTCGGGGCTGGGGAAGGTGGCGAGGGCGATCTGGGCGATCTTGCGGGTCACGCCGTTGTCGAAAATGGCGGTGACGAAGCCCGTATCGTCGATCTTGACCTCGGACAGGTTGCCGAAGGCGGTGCCGTTGGTGATCACGGCCTGGACGACCGAGGCGCTGTCGTACTGGGTCAGACCGCCGGTGGAGGCCGTCAGGTCGAAGGTCAGCTCCTGGTCGTCGATGCCCAGACCGGCCGCCCAGTTGAAGCCCCCGGCTCCCGGCGCTGCGGCGTCCGAGGCGCCGAAGGTGAGGGTGGCGTTGGCCGGGTCGGGGAACAGGGCCTGGGCGCCCAAGGCGGCCATGGCGTCGGCGTCGAGGCGGCCGTCCTGGGTGAAGGCCACCAGGCCGGTCTTGAGCTGGCCGTTGGTTAGGCCGGCGCCCGTGATGACATCCGAGGCCGGGATGGCGCGGATTTCAGCGTACCACTGGTTCGGCACGGTGCTCTTCAGGAAGGACAGGGCGACGGTGCGCTGGCCGCCCTTGGAATCCGACGCCGGGATGGTCAGTTCGAAGTCCGGCTTGACGCCCGCGCCGGTTTCCGGATCCCACATGGCCATGGAGTTGGTGACCGGGTCGTAGGCGTTGGCGCCGGGCGGCGTCGCCGCGGCGTCGGTCGCCTCGGCCGAGACGTCCTGGCTGGACTTGATGTTGGCGTTCAGCTGGATGCGGGTGGTGGCTTCGGCGGTGCCGCCGACCGAGCCGACGTTGATGGTGCGCAGCCGGTTCAGGTCCGACGGGTCGGAGGCGACGTTGCCGTCCGAGTCCACCGGCCAGCCCTGCAGATAGAGGCCGGCGGTGTTCTTCAGATAGCCGAGGTCGTCGATCCGGAAGGCGCCGGCGCGGGTGAACAGACGGGCGTCGGTGACCTGGAGATTCTCGGCCTTTTCGGTGACCACGAAGAAGCCCTGGCCGGAGATGCCGAGGTCGGTGTTCGAGGTCGTGCGCTGAAGCTGGCCGGCCTGGCTGGTGTAATGCCGCGGCGAGGCGAGGACGCCGCCGGCGGAATAGCCCGCTCCCTGGCTCTGGGCGTTGACCACGGTCTGGAACTCGCCGGCCGTGCGCTTGTAGCCGATCGTGTTCACGTTCGCGATGTTCTGGGAGATGGCCGCCAGGGCGGCCGAGTTGGCGGTCAGGCCGGACACGCCGGCCAGAAGGGCGCTGTTGATGCTCATGGCGCGAGGCTCCTTACGAGAAGAGGTTCATGGGGTTGAGTGACGAGGCCATCGAGGCCAGCAGGCTCTCGTCTTCCTCGGCGGGGGGCGTTTGGGCGGTGCGCGCTTCCTCCAGCGCGATCACGCTGGACAGCGGCAGGATGGCGTTGCCGACGGTCAGATAGGCCTCGCCGTCGTACATCTCGACGCCGGTGATGCGGCCGCGGGTGAGGACCTGGGCGTCGATGGCCCCGCCGGCGGCGTCCCTGGCGACGACCTTCAGCGTGTAGACCTGGTCGTCCTGGCCGTCGTTTCCGCTGGTGGCGTCGCCGTCCCAGGTGAAGTCGTGGACGCCGGTGGTCTTGTCGGGCGCGTCGCCGGACCAGACCACATTGCCGGACCCGTCCAGAACCTCGAGCTTCACCGAGTCGGCGTTGGAGGCGATCTCATAGCTCCAGCTGGCCTCGCCGTCCTTGAACTTGGTCGCCGACCAGGCGGCGGTGGCGCTCTTGCCGATGTAGTTGGAGGCGCTGGCCAGATCGCCGCCGCCCTGGGCCGCGACGAGGCTCTTCAGCAGCTCATTGGTCAGCAGCTGCTGCTCCACGCCGGCCATCTGGGTCAGCTGGGCGGTGAACTGGTTGGAGTCGACCGGCGACAGGGGATCCTGGTTCTTCAGCTGCGAGGTCAGCAGGGCGAGGAAGGTCTCGAAATTCGAGGCCAGCATGCCCGTCCCGGCGTTGATCCGGTTGGTGGCGTTGTTAACGGTGGTGACGGCGTCAACCATCGGTCAGACCTTCATGTCCACGCCCGAGGGCGAAAGGGAGAGCGCCAGCCACTGCGGCGGCTGGGCGATGTCGATGTCGGCGTTCAGCCGGGCGGCGGCGGCGAAGGCGCGCTTCTGACCGTCGCGGGCGTCCTGCCCGCGGTCGAAGGCGCTGGAGCCGCTGTCGCGTTCGGCGAATTCGAAGGCGTCCTCAGCGAGCTGGAAGCCGGCGGCCTCGAGCTGGCGGCGCAGGTCGTCGACCCGGCCACGCAGGTCGGTGGCGGCGACGGGGTTGTCGAACGCCAGCCGGGCGGCCAGCCGTCCCTCGGCGTCGATGTCCAGCTTGACGTCGACCCGACCGAGCTCGTCAGGGCGCAGGGCGATTTCGAAGCGGGTGGAACGGCTTTCCAGCTTGCGCACGATCTGGGCCGCGATCTGCACGGTGGCGTCCATGGCGGCGCGGGACAGGGTCGACAGGCTGTGGTCGCGCGCCGGAGCGGCGGCCTCGGCCTGGGCCGGGACGGACTCTCCGGCCGGGGCGGCCTCGGTCGGGGCCGGGCCGGTCTCGGCGGCGGGCGCCGGCGAGACGGGCGCGGTGGGCGCGGCCGGCTTCGAAGGCGCGGCCGTCGGTGCGGGCGCCGGCGATGATGCGGGGCCGGTCGCCTTCGCTTCGGCCGGAGCCGCGGGAGCGGATGGCTGCGTCGTTTCATCGAGCGGCCGGGCGGTGCGCTCGGCGAGGGCTCGCAGAGGCGCGATCGGGGGCGTCTGCGCCGGCGCGGCGTCCGGTCTCGCCGGCGCGACCGCGGCCTGCCGCTCTCCGGACGGTGCGGTTTCGGGCGTCTGGCCGCGGGGGAGGGGCGGGGCGGCGTGGTCTTCGGCGGCGTCCGGCGAGACCGGCGCCGGGCCCGCGGCGGGTCCGGTCGGGGCCAGAACCTTCGGTTCGGCGCCGCTGGAGGGCGTTCCGTCGGGTTGGGGCTGCGGATCGGCCGGCGTTGCGGTCCTGGCGGGCGGGATCGACGGGCCCGGCGCCAGTCCCGCGGTCGCGACGGGCGCCGACGCCGGCCCGCCGTCTTCGCCCGCGGCCGGAGGGGCTGCGCCGGCCGGAACGGCCGGTGACGCCGCGGGCGGGAGCGGCGTGGTCAACAGGCCGGGCAGGCCGGTGACTTCCGCGCCGTCGTCCGCTGTCGCCGCTTCGGCATCAGGCGTGGGCGCGGCGCCGGTCCCGGCGGGGGGCGCGCCGTCCGCCGAGAGCATGGCGGCGAGCAGGCCTCCAAAGGCGGACGCGTCGACGCCCGACGACCCCTGGAGGGACGACGGGAGCGTGGGCGCGATCATGGAGAGCACGGCTTGAGCGGACATGGTCCCGAGGGGGCGTCGCCGGAGCGAAGATGACTGGGGCGCCTGCTGCGCCGGACATTCGGACCGCCCGGCGCAAGTCGTGGGCCAGTTCAGGCTGTTCGGCCAACCCTTGGAAAACACACGAGATTATAGAGGTGGCGCGAGAGCCGGGAGGGATCGCGCACGGTCGAATCTTGCCGTGTGGAGACGTTTCTTGCCCGGCGCCGGGGATGGTGCGTTGACGGCATGGTCGTGTGGCCCGGTGTTTGCGCCCCCTGTTGGTCATGACACAGGCGCGAAACGCGAACTTGCGTAATTTCAATAACTTCGTCAGGGCGTCCGAAAGGGCCGCCGGGCAAAAAGCGCGCATCGGCTGGCAGGGCTTGCCGGGCGCCGCCGCCGTGGAGGCCGTCCAATGTCGTTGAATGCGATCATGAACACGGCCACCAGCGGGCTGGCCACGGCGCAGACCCAGCTTCGCGTGGTCTCCGACAACGTCGCGAACGTCAATACGCCCGGCTATGTCCGCAAGATCGCGGATCAGGTCACCCTCACCAGCCAGGGCATGGGCACGGGCGTGGAAGTGGCGCGCATCCGTCTGGCCACAGACCGCTTCCTGCAGGCCGCCAGCCTGAACGCGGGCGCGGAGGCGGCGCGTCAGGGCGTGCGCCATGAGCTGTATGACCGCATCCAGTCCCTGTTCGGCGATCCGGGCGGCGACAGCGGCTTCTTCTCGCAGGTCGACGGGGTGTTCGCGACCTTCGCGGCCAGCGCCGAGGATCCCACGTCGGGCCCGCGCCGGCAGGATGCGCTGTTCAAGACCCAGGCGCTGTTCGACGAGGCGGGCCGTATCGGTCAACAGATCCAGGCCGTGCGCGAGGATGCGGACGGCCGCATCCAGAGCGCCATCGAAAAGGCCAACAACCTGCTGCAGCAGATCGAGAGTCTGAACCTCGAGATCGCCCGCGCGACGGTGGTCAATGGCGACGCCTCGGGGGCCGAGACGGCGCAGTCGGCGCTGATCGGACAGCTGGCCGAGCTGATCGACATCCGCGTCTCGGTGCGGCCCGTCGGCGGCGTCTCCATCCGCACCGGGGCCGGCACCCTGCTGGCGGGGCAGGGGGCGGCGACGCTCAGCTACAACCGCGCCGGCACGGTCACCGGCGAGACGGCCTTCAACGAAATCTGGGTCACCGAGCCCGGCGGCCAGAAGCGCTCGCTGCTGGACAGCGTCGTCTCCGGCGAGATCCGGGGTCTGATCGAGCTGCGCGACATCGAGGCGCCCGCGGCGGCCGAGCGGCTGGCTGAACTGGTGGCGCACGTCGCCGACGAACTGAACCGCGCCCACAACGCCAACAGCGCCGTGCCGGCCCCGACCAGCCTGACCGGCCGCAATGTCGGCCAGACGCTGGAAGGCGCCATCGCCGGCTTCAGCGGCCAGACGACGGTCGCGATCACCAATGCGGCCGGTGTCATCCAGGCGCGGGCGGACATCGTGTTCGACGGCGCGACCATGACGGTGAACGGCGCCGCGGCGACTCCGGCCACATTCCTGACGGTCCTGAACGGCCAGTTGGGCGGGTCGGCGACGGCCAGCTTCGCCGGCGGCAAGCTGACCATCGCGGCCAGCGGGACCAACGGCGTGGCCATCGCCGACGACCCGACCAGCCCGTCGGCCAAGGCGGGGCGCGGCTTCTCGCACTATTTCGGCCTCAACGACCTGATCTCGACGGACCGGCCGGCCATCTATGAGACCGGGCTGACGGCGGCGTCCCCGCACGGCTTCACCGCCGGCGAAAGCCTGACCTTCCGCTTCGTCGGGGAGACCGGCTCCAAGCTGCGCGACATCGAGGTGGCCGTGCCCGCCGGCGGCACGATCGGGGACCTGGTCAACGCCCTGAACGACACAGCCTCGGGCGTCGGTCGCTTCGGATCGTTCGCCCTGGCCGCGGACGGCTCGCTCAGCTTCACCGGCTATGGCAGCCCGCCGCCGACGATGAGCGTGCTCGAGGACAGGACGATCCAGACGCCGTCGGGGGTCTCGGTCACCGAGTTGTTCGGCATCGGCGGCGGGGTGCGGGCGTCACGGGCGGACGGCTTCTCGCTGCGGACGGACATCCGCCAGAGTCCCGCCAGGCTGGCGCTGGCCCAGCTGAACCTCTCGGCCGCGGTCGGCGCCAGTTCGCTGAGCGTCGGCGACGGACGGGGCGCGCTGCTGCTGGCCGACGCGGGGGAGCGGCCGGCCAATTTCGCCGCGGCGGGAGACTCGTCGGGCGGTCTGGTCTCGGTGTCGCGCTACGCCTCGGAGCTGTCGGGCGAGATCGGCGGCAAGGCCGCCGCCGCCAAGAACCGCAGCGACATGGCCGGAGCGCTCGCCACCGAGGCGACGGCCCGCCAGACAGCCTATGAAGGCGTCAATCTGGACGAGGAGCTGGTCCTGATGACCACCTATCAGCAGGCCTTCAACGCCTCGGCGCGTCTGATCCAGGCGGCCAATGACATGTATGACACGCTTCTGGGGATGATCTGATGACCCGCGTTGCGACATTCGGAAACTATCAATCCGCGCTGTTGGATTTGATGAGCGCGCAGACCCGGGCGGCGGACGCCCAGGAACGCGTCTCGACCCAGAAGAAGGCCACCGATCTGACCGGCTTCGGGCGGCAGTCCGAGACCCTGACCGCCCTGAAGGGGGCGCATAGCCGCGTTATCGGCTTCATCGACACCTCGAAGGCCGTGACCGCCCGACTGACGACCCAAAACCTGGCGATGACGCAGATCGGCGACGGCATCGCCGGTCTGCGCGACGCGGTCAGCAATGTGCTGGCCACGGATTCGGCGGGCGCGCTGATGCTGGAGCTGGAGGGTCATTTCCAGGGCATCCGCGGCGGCCTGACCATGCGGCACCATGGCGGGTATCTGTTCGCGGGCGCGTCGACCTCCACGGTCCCGGTCACCGTCGGGAATCTGGCGGAGCTGGCGGCCGCCCCCGACATGGCCTCGGTGTTCGCCAACGATACGCTGAAAACCGCCAGCCGCGTGGCCGAAGGCACCACGCTGGAGACGGGCTTCCTCGCCGACGAACTGGGCGGCGATGTGATGGAAGTCCTCAGGGACATCCAGGCCTATCACACCGGCGTCAATGGCCCGCTGGACGGCAAGCTCACCCAGGACCAAAGGGACTTCCTGGTCGCCCAGGTGTCGCGCCTGGAACAGGCCGCGATCGCGGTTATCGACAAGACGGCGATGACCGGCTCCATGGCCAATCAGGTCGAGAGCGTCACCGACAGCCACCAGGCGCAGCTGAACTCGCTTGAGGAACTGGTGTCGAACCGGACGGACGCCGACATGGCCCGTGCGGTCACTGACCTGCAGCTGTCCCAAGTGGCGATCCAGGCCTCGGCGCAGGTGATTTCGCAGCTCCGGCAGGTCTCGCTGCTCAACTATCTGAGCTGACGCGACAAATCGCCCTTACGGCCACGCTGGACGCCTTGTTCCGACCGGAACATAATGCGAACAAATGGCCCAGATCGATCTCCGGCGAAAGCTTTCCATCCTCGCCGACGCGGCCAAGTACGACGCCAGTTGCGCCTCGTCCGGCACCTCGAAACGGGACTCCGCCGACGGCAAGGGTCTCGGCTCGACCGAGGGGATGGGCATCTGCCACGCCTATACGCCGGACGGCCGATGCGTCTCGCTGCTCAAGGTGCTGCTGACCAATTTCTGCATTTACGACTGCGCCTACTGCATCAATCGGGCGAGCTCGAACGTGCCCCGCGCCCGCTTCACGGTGGAGGAGGTCGTCGAGCTGACGCTGAATTTCTACAAGCGGAACTATATCGAGGGCCTGTTCCTGTCGTCCGGCATCATCCGGTCGGGCGACTATACGATGGAGCAGCTGGTGCGGGTGGCGAAGACGCTGCGCACCGAACACGCCTTCCGTGGCTACATCCATCTGAAGCTGATCCCGGAAGCCGATCCGAAGCTGGTCGAGGAGGCAGGACTCTATGCCGACCGCCTGTCGGCCAATATCGAACTGCCGCGCGACGAGGCGCTGAAGCGGCTGGCGCCGCAGAAGGACGGCGGCGTCATCCGCAAGGCCATGGGGCAGGTCAGGTTGGCGCTGGAGGCCGCCCAGCCCGGGAAGCGGGACAGAACCCCGCCGCCGACCTTCGCCCCCGCCGGCCAGTCGACCCAGCTGATCGTCGGCGCCGATGGCGCGCCCGACATCGAGATTATGGCCCGCAGCGCCTCCCTGTACGGCGGTTACGGTCTTCGCCGCGTCTACTATTCCGCCTTCAGTCCCATTCCGGACGCCTCGAGCGCCCTGCCGGCGGCCAAACCGCCGCTGATGCGCGAGCATCGGCTCTATCAGGCCGACTGGCTGATGCGGTTCTACGGCTTCTCCGCGCCCGAGATCGGGGAGGCGGCGACGGACGGGATGCTGGACCTGGCCATTGATCCGAAGCTGGCCTGGGCGCTGAACCGGCGCGAGCAGTTTCCCGTCGATGTGAACACCGCGCCGCGCGAGAGGCTGCTGCGCGTGCCGGGACTGGGGGTGAAGTCGGTGGACCGGATCGTCTCCGTCCGGCGCTGGCGCACGCTGCGACTGGAGGACATCGCTCGTCTGTGCCGGGGCATCGACAAGGTCCGGCCGTTCATCACGGCGCTGGACTGGACGCCGGGAGGACTGACGGACGCCGCCGACCTGCGCGCCCGCATCGCGCCCGACCCGGCGCCGGTGCAGATGAGCCTGTTCTGATGCGCGTCGCGGTTCTGGCGCACGAGACCGACTTCGAGGGCTGGCGCACGGCGGCGCGGGCGTTCCGGCGCGCCGGCGTAGCGCCGGAGCGTGCGGCGTTCCGGGTCGGAGAGGGCGGTGACGGCCTGTTCGACGAAAGCCTTCCAGCTCCGCGGCCGGACTGGCGTCCATTCACCGTTCCCAAGGCGTTCGTGGACCTGGCGGCCGACGTCATCCTGCATCGTTCGGATGACCGGTTCGACCTGCTGTACCGCTTGCTGTGGCGGCTGGACGGCGAACCCGACCTGATGAGGGTGCTCACCGACGTCGACGTGGCCGAGGCCCATCAACGGGCGAAGAACGTCAGCCGGGCCAGTCACAAGATGAAGGCCTTCGTCCGTTTCCGGCAGGTGATGGACGATACGGGGGAGCAATGGGTGGCGTGGTTCGAACCCGCCCATCGGGTTCTGGAGAAGACGGCGCCCTTCTTCTTGCGGCGGTTCATGACGATGCGCTGGTCGATCCTGACCCCGGACGGTTCCGCGACGTGGGACGGGGAGGATCTGGCCTTCGGGCCGCCGGCGACACGTGAAATGGCCCCGTCCGAGGACGAGATCGAGGAATTCTGGAAGACCTATTACGCCTCGACCTTCAATCCGGCGCGGCTGAAGACGAAGGCCATGCAGGGCGAGATGCCCCGTCGGTACTGGAAGAACCTGCCCGAGGCCGCGCTGATCCCGGAACTGGTGGCCGGGTCGGCGGTTCGAACGGAGGCCATGGTCGCCGCCCCCGCTCCCGAACCCAATGTCCGCCTCGCCAGGACGCTGTCACGGCTGAACCGGGATCAGTCCTTCGAGGAGGGATTCGTCCCTTCGACGATGAAGGAGCTCGATGCCGCCGTTCAGGCCTGCCGCCGCTGTCCGCTGTGGCGCGACGCGACGCAGGGCGTGTGCGGAGAAGGTCCGAGGAAGGCGCGGCTGATGATCGTCGGAGAGCAGCCGGGCGATCAGGAGGATCTGGCCGGGCGGCCGTTCGTCGGACCAGCCGGGCGGGTGCTGGACGCCGCGCTCGACGAAGCGGGTATCGACAGAGACGACGTCTTCGTCACCAACGCCGTCAAGCATTTCAAACATGAACCGCGCGGCAAGCGGCGGCTGCACAAGACGCCGAATGCAGGCGAGGTGAGCGCCTGCCGCTGGTGGCTGAACGCCGAGCGGCGGCTGGTCAGGCCGAAGGTGATCATGACGCTGGGCGGCACGGCGGCTCTGGGCGTGCTTTCGCGCAAGGTGGCGGTGACGAAGGAGCGGGGGCGCGGCATCGACCTGCCCGATGGCGCCAAGGCGCTGCTCACCGTTCACCCGTCCTATCTGCTGAGAATTCCGGACGCCGCCGCGAAGGCCGCGGAGCGGGACCGGTTCACGGCGGATCTGAAACAGGCCAAGGGGCTGCTCTAGCGGCGGAATCAGGCGTGTCTGAACGAATACGCCCGGGCGGCGTTGTTCCGCCCTGCCCCAGCTTTGCCGTGGTCGCACCGTAGGCAAAACGAACGGCGCAATCTAGGTAGGGGCATGGCCGCAGCGGACTTTCAGATTGACGAAGGCGAGGGGCGTCTGACCTTGCGCCTTGTCGGCGACTGGACCGCGACCAGCCTGGGCCGGATTTCGCGTCGGCTCGACGATTCCCTGCACCAGCGTTGCGTCGACGCGGTCGACCTGAGCGAACTGGGCCGGTTCGACACGGCCGGCGCCCTGGCCATCGTCCAGGCCAGCAACTGCGTCCTGCCGGAAGCCGCCTGGAAGCAGCGACCGGAAGCGGGCCGGACCTATGCCCTGGTCGAACGGCTGGAGCGTGAAAGCGCCGGACCGCCGCGACGGTCCCCGGGCTGGGTCCGCGGTTTCGCCAAGGTGGGGCGCGGCATGCAGGACATCGTCGCGGAAGCGACCCTGTCCATGGCCTTTCTCGGT
>DASRXE010000163.1:0-2964 GCA_035654315.1 Brevundimonas sp. | reverse complement strand
ACGTCGATCACCCCGCCACGGACCGCGAATTCGCCGCGCTCCGACACCGTCGAGGCGCGCATATAGCCATTGGCGGCGAAATACCGCTCCAGCGCCGCCGTATCGAGATCGAGCCCGACGGTGGTCGCAAACCCCGCCCCGCAGGTCACCTCGCGCGGCGGCGTCCGCTGCATCGCGGCCCCGACGGTCGTCACGACCAGCAACGGACGGCTGTCGCCCGCCTCGCGCTGCGCCAGCCGGGTCAGGGTCGCCATTCGCTCGGCCGATACGGACGAGGTCGGGCTCAGGCGGTCATACGGCAGACAATCCCAAGCCGGAAACTCCACCACTTCAATGTCATTGGCGAAGAAGCGGAACGCCTGTGTGAACTCTCCCATGCGGGCGTAGTCGCGGGCTACGAAGGCGCCGACGCCGCCGTCGGCCCGCAGCCGCTCGGCCACGGTCAGGGCGTCCAGCCCCTCCGGCGCCCCGCCCAGCTCCTGATCGCTGCGTTTCGAGACCTGCGCGTCCATCAGCCTGCCCCCTCAGCCACCGCCGCGGCGACGTGCTCACGCATGAAGGCGCGGATCTTCGCCATCACCGGCGTGTCATGCCGGGCCGCGGCCGGCTCCGTCCCGATGATCCAGGCATAGAGTTGGTGGTCGTCGTCCTGCGCCAGCAGAGCCTCCAGAGAATCCAGTTCCGCTCCGTCAAGCGTCGGCCCGACCTGGTCCACGAACGGGCCAAGCACCAGGTCCGCTTCGCGGAACCCGCGCCGCCACGCCCGGAAGGCGATGCGTCCCAATCTCTCTTTCAGACGTGCGTCGATATCGGCCACAAGCTTCCTTGCCCGGTCGGTTCGGGTCGACCGCAGCCCCGAAGGGCGGCCCTCGACAATGAGTGCGGTCAGATAGCGTTCCAGACGCGCTTTCGCCAGCTATGCTGTCGCCGATGCGGCCGCCGAGTCTCTTTCCCCTGTTCGCCGAGGTCTCCACCCTGAAAGGCGTGGGGCCGAAAATCCTGCCGCTCGTCCAGAAGGTGGCCGGCCCGCTGGTCCGTGACCTGCTGTTCCTGTCGCCCTCCGGCCTGATCGTGCGCCGCCCGATGACCGCCGTCACCGCGGTGGAGGGGCTGGTGGGCGTGTTCGAGGTCGTCATCGACCGCCTGATCGTCCCGAGCAAGCCCGGCGCGCCGATCAAGGTCCGCGCCACTGACGACACCGGCTTCGTCCACCTGATCTGGTTCGGCGGCTCGGCCCAGCACATCGACCGCCTGCTGCCCAAAGGCCAGCGCCGCCTCGTCTCCGGCAAGGTCGAGCGCTTTAACAACGAGGTCCAGATTGTCCACCCGGACATCTTCACCCCGGCCCAGGTCGGTGACATCCCCGCCGTCGAGCCGGTCTATCCGGCCACCCAGGGGCTGACCTCCCGGGTGATCCGCAAACTGGTGCAGGGCGGCCTCGAACACGCTCCCGAGCTCCCGGAATGGCAGGACCCCGCCTGGCTGGCCAAACGCCGCTGGCCGGGCTGGCGGGCCGCCCTCCGAGCCGTGCACGCGCCCACCGCAGAGCCCGACCTCCTGCCGGAGGCGCCCGCCCGCCAGCGCCTCGCCTACGACGAACTGCTGGCTCACCAGCTGGCCCTCACCCGCCGCCGCCGCGCCCGCCAGATCACGCCGGCCCCCGTTATCAATCCCGGCGAGCCCTCCAAACACATTCTGGATGCTCTGCCCTTCGACCTGACCGGCGCCCAGGTCCAGGCCCTCGTCGAGATTCGCCGCGACCTCGCCTCGGGCGAACAGATGGGCCGCCTGCTGCAGGGCGACGTCGGCTCCGGCAAGACCGCCGTGGCCGCCTTGGCCCTCGCCGACGCCGCCGCCTCAGGCTTCCAGTCCGCCCTGATGGCCCCGACCGAAATCCTCGCCCGCCAGCACTGGCAGAGGCTGGCCCCGATGCTCGAGGCCGCCGGCGTTCCGACCGTCCTTCTGACCGGCCGAGACACCCCGGCCGAGCGGCGCACCCGGCTGGGCGCGCTGGCCTCCGGCGAGGCCAGGGTCGCCATCGGCACCCACGCCCTGTTCCAGGACGCCGTCCGCTTCGACCGGCTGGCCCTGGCCGTCATCGACGAACAGCACCGCTTCGGCGTCAACGAACGCCAGCGCCTGCAGGCCAAGGGCGACCCGCGCACCGGCGGCGTCCACCTGCTGACCATGTCGGCGACACCCATCCCCCGCACCCTGGAGCTGACCCAGTACGGCGAACTCGAGGTGTCGCGCCTGACCGAGAAGCCGCCCGGCCGCACACCGGTGACCACCGCGGTTGTGCCGCTGGCCCGCATCGGCGAGGTCGCCAAACGGCTCAAGGCCGCCCTGGACAGCGGCGCCCAGGCCTACTGGATCTGCCCGCTCGTCGCCGAAAGCGAGGCCTCTGACCTCGCCGCCGCCGAGGCCCGCGCCGCCGACCTGCGCCGCATCATGGGCGTCGAGGTCGGCCTCGCCCACGGCCAGATGCCGGGGCCGGAGCGCGAGGCGGTGATGGCCGACTTCGCGGACGGCCGCACGCCCCTGCTGGTCGCCACGACCGTGGTCGAGGTCGGCGTCGACGTGCCCAACGCCTCGATCATGGTCATCGAACACGCCGACCGCTTCGGCCTCGCCCAGCTGCACCAGCTGCGCGGCCGCGTCGGGCGCGGCACGGCCGCCAGCACCTGCCTGCTGCTCTACGGCGGCGGCGATGACGGCCTCGGCGAGACCGCCCGCGTCCGGCTCGAGACCCTGCGCCGCACCGAGGACGGCTTCGAGATCGCCGAGGAGGATTTCCGCCTGCGCGGCGGCGGCGACCCGCTGGGCCTCAAGCAGAGCGGCTTCCCCGCCTACCGGTTCGCCGACCCGATGCGGCAGCGGGAATTGCTGCTGGCCGCCGCCGACGACGCCCGGCTCGTGCTGGGCCGCGACCCCGACCTCACCGCTCCGCGCGGCGAGGCTGTG
>DASRXE010000162.1:0-13128 GCA_035654315.1 Brevundimonas sp. | reverse complement strand
CTGCGCCACGGCGTAGACCTGGCCGTCGGCGCCTTGCAGGCTGGTGACCAGCAGGGTGCCGCCCAGCAGGCTCTTGGCGTCGCACATCGACGAGACGCTGACGTCGATGCGCGAACCCGGCGTGGCGAACGGCGGCAACTCGGCCGTCACCATGATCGCCGCCATGTTCTTGGAGTTGGCGTTGGAGCCGCGGATATTGACGCCGAGCCGCTCGGTCATCCCTTCCAGCGACTGCCGCGTGAACGGACAGTTGCGCAGGCTGTCGCCCGTGCCGTTCAGTCCGACGACCAGTCCGTAGCCGACCAGCTGGTTGGTTCGGACCCCCTCGACGGCGGCGATGTCCTTGATCCGCGACTGGGCGTTGGCGGGCAGGGCGAACCCGGCCACGGCGGCGGCGGTCAGGAGGGAGGCGAGCAGTTTCTGCATCGGTAGGGTGTCCGCGAACTGTTGTGTTCACTGCGATGCCAGCGTCGTGCCAATCGAAAAAGCGTGGAAAAACAGATCAAATGGCGCAGCTGGGCAGGCGTGGTGCGGCAGAAAATGCCGGGGCGTTAACCAAACGGTGACCCTGCCCGCCGATGGTCCGGCATGTCCTGGAGTCATAGTCCATGAAGGTCACCGGCCCCTCTGGTCCGTCTTCCTCGCCCGGAGCCCGCCCCGCCAAGCCGGCCGGCGGCTTTTCCGTGCCCGCCGCCGGGACCGCCGCCTCGGCGAGCGCAGCCTCGGCGGCCGCCGGCGTATCGGGCGTTGCGGGCGTATCCGCGCTGATGGCGCTGCAGGGGGTCGAGGACGCCACCGAGCGACGCCGGCGCGCCATCCGCCGCGGCGGCGGACTTCTGGATCGCCTCGACGAACTGAAGCTGGCCCTGCTGGCCGGTGAAGCGGGGGAGGGGACGCTGGAGCGCCTCGGCCGGAGCCTCCGCGAAGAGCGTCCGCTCGACGCCGATCCCGGCCTCAACAGCCTGCTGGCCCAGATCGATCTGAGGGCGGCGGTCGAGCTCGCCAAGGCCGATCTTCGCCGCAACGCAGCATAAGTCGGCGAAATCTTTCGCAAAAGCACGATCAACGAGCGCCGGGTGATGAAGAAATGTCACGCTCGACCGCGGACCGGATCAATCCCCGGTCACGCTCGCGCGAGCGTTGTTGCCGCGACTCTTCGTCATCCCTATACGCAGCGGAGCGCCACAGGGGGGCGCTGGTTGAGAGCGTGAGTGCGATGAACGCATTGGCGTCTGTGATCGAGCCGAACGACTATCGGCCGTCCGAGGACGAGCCGTTCATGAATGAACGGCAACTGGCTTACTTCAAATCCAAGCTCCTGGCCTGGAAGGACGAGATCCTTCGCGAGTCCAAGGGAACGGTCGTGAACCTGAAGGCCGAGACGGAGAATCATCCGGATCTGGTCGACCGGGCGTCATCGGAATCCGATCGCGCCCTCGAACTGCGGACCCGCGACCGTCAGCGCAAATTGATCTCCAAGATCGACGAGGCGCTGCGCCGCATCGAGGACGGCTCCTACGGCTACTGCGAGGAGACCGGCGAGCCGATCAGTCTCGGCCGCCTCGAAGCCCGTCCCACGGCGACCCTGTCGGTCGAGGCCCAGGAAAGGCACGAGCGCCGCGAACGGGTCCACCGCGACGACTGATGGCGCCGCTGTGCGTCTCCTGATCGGCCTTCTGTGGTTCCTGAGCCTGCCGTCGCCGGTCAGCGCCCAAGCCCTCGACGCCGCACGACCAGGCGGCATGGCGTCATCCGGCATTCCGGCCGCCCTTCGCGGGGACTATTTCTACATCCATTCGGAGGAAATCGGCCGCGGCTATCATATCCACGTCCGCTATCCCGAGGGCTATGATCCGGGGGCGGCGCGTATCTGGCCGACCGTGTATCTCACCGACGGCGACGGGCTGTTCCCGATCCTGGCGGCGAACCACCTGTTCCTCCACTACGACGACGGCCTGCCCGAGACGCTGGTGGTGGGGATCGCCTACGGCGGCTTCGACCCATCGGTGAACCGGCGCAATATCGACTTCCAGTCACCGGGAGCCGGCGTGGAGCCGTCCCGGGCGGGAGCCGCAGCCTTTCAGCGGTTTCTCAGCACCGATCTGATCCCCCTGATCGAGCGGCGCTACCGATCGGACCCGGCCCGGCGTGTCCTGTTCGGCCAGTCGCGCGGCGGCGCCTTCGTATTGTATTCCGCCGTGACCGATCCGGACCTGTTCTGGGGGCGCATCGCCAGCAATCCCTCGATGACGCCCGGCATTGAAAGCCTGCTGGAGACCGCCGCACCGTCGGGTGAGCCCGACCTTGGCCTGGTCGTCGTCAGCGGCACTCGCGATCGGGCCGACTTGCAGGCTGAGGCGGTCCAATGGCTCTCCCAATGGGAACAGCGCCCGGAGAAGCCCTGGCGGCTGGCCGGCTTGAGGCTGGAGGGCGGAACCCACGCTGCAGACGCGGCCGGCGCCTACCGTCTCGGCATGAGCTGGCTGTTTGGCGCGGACCCTGCGCCTTGACTTGACCGCCGTGGAGCGCGACCTACCGCGCCTCGCGTTTCAAGGTCGCTCCATGTCCGTCAAGGTTCGTTTCGCTCCGTCGCCGACGGGTAAGCTGCACGTAGGCAATGTGCGCACCGCGCTGGTGAACTGGATGTTCGCCCGGGCGCAGGGCGGATCATTCGTGCTGCGCATCGACGACACAGACCTGGCCCGCTCCACTCCCGAGTTCGAGCGGGGCATCGAGGACGACCTGAGCTGGCTCGGCATGGTCTGGGACGAACGTTACAACCAGTCGAAGCGGTTCGATCGCTACGAGGAGGCCGCCACCCGCCTGAAGGCCGCAGGCCGCCTGTATCCCTGCTATGAGACCGCCGAGGAACTGGACCGCCGGCGCAAGGTGCAGCTGTCGCGCGGCCTGCCGCCGGTCTACGACCGCGCGTCGCTGGACCTGACCGACGCCGACAAGGCCGCCTACGAGGCCGAGGGCCGCCGCCCGCACTGGCGTTTCAAGCTCGACGGCAAGCGCGTCGCCTGGGAAGACATGGCCCGGGGCCACGCCGAGGTCGACACCGCCTCGATGTCCGATCCGGTCCTGATCCGCGAGGATGGCCTGTTCCTGTACACCCTGCCGTCCGTGGTCGACGACATCGACATGGCCATCACCCACGTGATCCGCGGCGAGGACCACGTCACCAACACCGGCGCGCAGATCGAGATCTTCGAGGCCCTGGGCGGTCCGGTCCCGGCCTTCGCCCACATGCCGCTGCTGGTCGGCGCCGACGGCCAGGCCCTGTCCAAGCGGCTCGGCTCGTTGTCGATCTCCGAGATGCGCGACCAAGGTTATGAGCCGATCGCCATCACCAGCCATCTGGGTCGCATCGGCACCTCCGACCCGCTCGAGGTCGCGCCCTCCATCGAAGCGTTGGGCGAGAGCTTCTCCTTCTCGAAAATGGGCCGTTCACCGGCGCGCTACGACACCGCCGATCTCGACCGGCTGAACGCCCAGGCCCTGCATGCTATGGACTACGCCGTCGCGCAGCCGAAGCTGGCGGCGCTGGGCTCCAACATGGGGGAAGCGGTGTGGAACACGCTGCGCCCGAACCTTCAGAGATTTGCTGATGTGGTTGATCTGGAACGGATCATAAGCGGCCCGGTTACGCCGGTGATCGAAGACCCGGCCTTCGCCGCGGCGGCCCTGGAGGTCCTGCCCCCAACGCTCGAAGCGGACGCCTGGTCGGTCTGGACCAACGCCGTCAAGGAGCGCACGGGCGCCAAGGGCAAGGCGCTGTTCATGCCGCTGCGCCACATCCTCACCGGTCAGGCCCACGGACCCGACATGGCCAGCCTTGTTCCGCTGATCGGCCGTGAACGCATCGCCAGGCGTCTCGGCGGCGAGACCGCCTGATCGACGGTCTGCCGCAAAAAAGGCCGCCCTGGAAAAGAGCGGCCTTGGCTTGGGGCTGCAGCTGCTTCGCTGATCAGGCGTTGCAGACGGCCAGTTGTTCAGTCGTCAGGGCCACGCCTTTGTAGGTGAAGGCGGTCACCGCGCCGAACCGGGCCACGACCCGGCGGCAGGCGCGCGCGGCCGGCTGGTTGGCGCCGCCGCTGGCGGTGCAGCTCGCGCCTTCGCAGCGCCAGGCCGCCCCGTCGATGATGGTGCGTTCGGCCGGCGCCTTGGACGCGTCGGCGAGCACGGCGCTCGAGACCGGGGCGTCGGCGACGGCCGGGGCGGCGACGAGCAGGGTCGCGGCGATAAGCAGAGCACGCATGGATAGTCTCCGAAGATGGCGAGGGCGTTGATCCGCCCGGCGACGTCAGCGGCTGCGTCGAACGCAGGACGTGACTGACCAGTGATTACTTATCGCTGATCATGTTGCAAGTGAGGCGTCGCGTCAGAGGTCCGCACGGTCTCGATCGCCTCGGCCACTGTGTCGCAGACGATCCACGCCTGCCGGAAAGAGGCGGGCGTCATGCCTTCCTCAATGCTGTGCTCCATGACCGCCAGCAAGGCGTTCCAGAAGCCGTTGAGATTGAGGAAGATCACCGGCTTGGCGTGCAGGTCCAGCCGCTTCCACGAGAGGATCTCGATCGCTTCCTCGAGTGTGCCGACGCCGCCCGGCGCGACCACGAAGGCGTCGGACTGATCGTACATAATGGTCTTGCGCTCGTGCATCGATGGCACGACCAGGGTCTCGACCTCGTCGAACAGCCGCTCACGGCTGCGCAGAAAGCCCGGCATCACGCCCAGCACCCGCCCGCCGGCGGCGTGCGCCGCGCGCGCCGAGGCCCCCATCAGGCCCACGCCGCCGCCGCCGTAGACCAGCCGCCAGCCGGCCTTCGCCGTCGCCTCGCCGAACGCCCGCGCCGCCGTCAGATAATCCGGATGGACCACATCGGACGAGCCGCAGAACAAACAGACCGACTTGCCGTCGAACGGCTGGATGGTGACAGGCGACGACATGGAGCCTCGAAAAGAGAGTGAAAGACAGCGGCCTCGCGAGCGCGCTATCTGGGGCGACACTCCTAACCGGCGGAGAGACAGGATGAAACGGGCGATATTGTCCAAGGCCGCAGCGGTGATCGCGGTTGCCGCTTCGGCCTGTTCCCCGGCGCCACCGGAACAGGTCAAGACGCAGGCCGGACCGGCTGCCGCCTGGGCCCGGCCGCCGGTCATCGAGGTCGTGGAGCGGACCGCGTCCTCCCTCGTGGTGTCGGGGGTCGCCGAACCGGAAGCGCGGGTGGTGCTGCGCAGCGACGAGGGCGCGGCTTTCGCCGCCACCGCGGACTCGCGCGGCCGGTTCGAGGTCCGCCTTCCAGCGCCGACGGGACACCTGCTGCTTCGGCCCGAAACCCAGGTCGGTCAGGACGCTGCGCCTTCCCCGGGCCGCCTGCTGATCCTGGCGGCCGCGCGGGGGCCCATCGTCATGCTTCGCCCGGGCGGGCCGACTCGCCGGCTGGACGCCGCTCCGGCGCTCGGCGCCGTCGATAGCGACGGTCGCATGCGGCTGGCGTCCGGCCGCGTCCCGCCCGGCACGGCCGCGGTCGAGGTGCAGAGCGGCGGGGAAACCGTGCAGGTCACGCCCGACGCCCAGGGTCGATGGAGCGTCATGCTGGCTCCGCATGAGGGGCCGGACCAGATCCGGGTGGACGGCCGCGACTTCGTCTGGCCGGGCCAGGCGGCGCCGTCTGCGGACGTCACGGTCGAACGCGCGGAAACAGGCTGGCGGATAGGCTGGGCCGGGCCGGGAGACGCGCGCCAGTCGACCTGGCTGCCAGACCGGTCGTCCCTCTGAGCGGTCGAAGAATTCGTTAACCAATTTAGCCGAACGAGGGAATGTCTTCCTTCTTCGAGGACACCCACCATCACCAAACCACTTCAGCCCGGCGCTCGCGTCGGGCTTTTTTCTGACCGAAGACCTGATGTCGCCTGACAGCCCGTTGACCGCCGGCGGGTCGGACGTACCGTTCCGAAGTGGTTTCGGAGGTCGAAATGTTGGGTTTGTTGATGATCACCGCCCTCGTGTCGGCAGGGCAGGCCGCGCCCGAGGAAATCCCGTTCTCGCGCTATGAGTGGACCTACGGCCAGTCGGCCATATCGGCCTACGGGAGCCGCCACGGCCGCGGCGCCGGCAGCCGTTATTACATGACCTACGGGGATGACCCCGGAAGCTTCTACTACGCCTTCTACGGCCGCGACCCGGGCTCCATCTACTACTGGCGCTACGGAACCGCCGAGGGATCCGAATATTTCTGGCGCTACGGCCAGACGCCCGGCAGCCGATATTTCCGGAACTACGGCTCCGGCTGCCTGTCCCACAGGGCTGGACCCACGGAGGGGGTGTCGGGTGCGGCCCGACGGCGCCGGTGATCCTGATGACGCTGTGCATGGCCCGGGTCATCGACATCGAGCCCTGCGCCATCATCAACACCGAACTGGATGCATGGGTGGAGCGGGTCGATTCGTCCGGGTCGTTCAGACTGGCCGAACGGCTGGCCGAGCTGAGGGGAGGGCGGCCGGCGCCGGAATAGGGGAGGGCTCGAGAGTGGCTCCGCGGGTAGGATTCGAACCTACGACCAGCCGATTAACAGTCGGCTGCTCTACCACTGAGCTACCGCGGAACACTTCCTCTCGGGAAGGCGGGCGCTATAGCAGCGGGACTCAGCCTCACGCAACGGGAAATATCCGATTGGCCGCAATCCCCATCGACGACCCGCACGACGCTCGCGTCGCCGCCTTCCGCGATATTCGCGAGCGCGACCTGACGGGCCGGCAGGGGCTGTTCGTGGCCGAGGGGGAGGTGGTGCTGCGCGTGCTCGCCTCGCCCGCTTCCCTGTGCCGGCCCGTCGCTGCGCTGATTGCGCAAAAGCGGCTGGGGGCGCTGTCGGACGTCCTCATGACCTTCCCGCCGGAGGCTCCGGTCTATTCCGCGGCGCAGCCGGTGCTCGACGGGATCGCCGGCTTCCACCTCCACCGGGGCATTCTGGCCCTGGGTGAGAAGCCCGCTCCGCGGTCGCCGGCCGAAATCCTGGCTGCTCTGGGGAATGACGCCGTCGTCGTGCTCGCCTGCGGGATCGGCAATCACGACAACATCGGCGGCGTCTTCCGCGCCGCCGCCGCCTTCGGAGCCGGCGCCGTGCTGCTGGACGATCGCTGCTGCGATCCGTTCTACCGGAAGGCCATACGGGTCTCGGTCGGCGCCGTCGTGCGTACGCCGATGGCGACGGGCCTCGAAGCGGGCGAGACGATCGACGGGCTGAAGGCGGCGGGCTTCCGCGTCCTGGCCATGACCCCCTCTTCGTCATCGCCGCTGCACCTCGAGCCGCGCGGCGGCAGGATAGCCATTGTCCTGGGAGCGGAGGGGCCGGGCCTGCCCGCCGGAGTAATGGCGCGCTGCGAGACGGTCGGCATTCCCATGTCGGGGGGCTTCGATTCGCTCAACGTGGCGACTGCGGGGAGTATCGCCCTGCATCATTTCACCCGATAGGCGAGAAGCGATCACCAAACCGCGATTAACCTTTCATATACCTTGATGGTCGACCTGATCTATGGCGCTCTGCGGGGGTCCGGGGAGGTTTGGCTATGTTCGACAGCATCCTGTTTTTCGTGAACCGCAACGCGCGCGTCGGCGTCGCGATCACCATCGTCGCCGCCACCGTCAGCGCGGCCACGGTCATCGGCTGGATGACCGCCCCCGTTTGATCGGGCCGGTCTGATCTGTCTGAAAATCGCGATGGAGGCCTGACCGAGAATCGAACTCGGGTGCAAGGATTTGCAGTCCTCTGCGTAACCACTCCGCCATCAGGCCCTGGGTCGTCCGTGGGACGACCTCACCATCGCGAGGCGCGTTCGCTATCAGATCGGATTGTCGCCCGCAACGCACAGACCTATAAGCGCCCCAGATTTCCGGCGCGTTACTGCGCCTCCGGCATTTTCGGGACGAACGACAGATGAATTTCGCCGCCGCGCGCAAGGTCATGGTGGACAGTCAGGTCCGGGTGAACGACGTCACCGATCGGGCCCTCCAGGCCGCCCTGCTGTCGGTTCCGCGCGAGCGCTTCCTACCCGCGGAACGGGCGTTCGCCGCCTATGCCGAAATTGAGCCCGAGATCGCCAACGGCCGCCGCCTGATGCTGCCGCGCGATCTTTCCAAGCTGCTGATGGCGCTGGAGCCGCGCGCCGGCGAGACAGCGCTGGCTATCGCCGCGCCCTACGCCGCGGCCGTACTGGCCGCCATGGACCTCAGCGTCACCGCCCAGGAGGCCGACGCCGAAGTGCTCGAGGTCGTGGCCGGAGCGCTCACCGACGCCGGGATCGAGGGCGTTGCGGCGCCCTTCACCCAGCCGGTGGGCGAGGGCTATGACGTCATCATCTCCGAAGCCGCCGTTCCGGTGCGCCCGGACGCTTGGCTGGCCGCGCTCAAGGTCGGCGGACGCCTCGCCGTGGTCGAACGCTCCAGTCCCGCTGGCAAGGCGGTCCTCTATGTAAGGGGCGCGTCGGGCCTGTCGCGCCGGGAATTGTTCGACGCCGCCCCGCCCGTGCTGACGGATCTCGCACCGGCGCCGGCCTTCGCCCTCTAGTTCGGGGCGGATGGCGATTCGTCGGCCCGCGTGAAAAAAACTTAACTGGCGCCGGACGAAACCGTCCCGCATCACGCCATTGGGATACAACGGGGCGCGCATCCTCCGCGCCAGGCAGGAACAGACATGCTGAAACGTTCGCGCGCGCTCGCCTCGGCCGCCATCATCGCCGTCGTCACCGGCCTGAGCGCGCCCGCCTGGGCCGAGACGCTGCAGGAAGCGATCGCCCTGGCCTACCAGACCAATCCGTCGCTGCTCGCCCAGCGCGCCAACCAGCGGGCCCTGGACGAATCGATCGTGCAGGCGCGCGCCGGGCTCCGCCCGTCGCTGGATGTGACGATCACCGGCAATCACGCGCAAAGCTATGGCGATGCGGCCGGTTTCGACGGCGACAGCGCCTCGGCCAGCATCGGCCTGTCGCAGACGCTGTGGAGCGGGGGCCGCATCGGCCACGGCATCACCGCCGCGGAGGCCGACATCCTCGCCGGGCGCGAAAACCTGCGCGACATCGAACAGACGGTGCTGGCCTCGGTGATCCAGGCCTATGCCGATGTGATCCGCGACACCGAAATCCTCGCCATCCGCGAGGCCAACCTCAGCGTGCTCCAGCGCCAGCTCGAGGAGGCTTCGGCCCGCTTCGAGGTCGGCGAGATCACCCGCACCGACGTGGCCCAGTCAGAGGCGCGCCTGGCCCAGTCCGAGGCCGATCTGGCCAACGCCCAGGCCCAGCTGTCGGTGTCGCGCGCCTCCTACGCCGCCGTGGTCGGCCAGTCGCCGGGCGACCTCGCGCCGATGCCGGTGCTGCCGGGCGTGCCCACGGATTTCGACGCGGCGCTCGACGTGGCCTTGGCGGACAATCCCGGCATCCGCGCCGCCGCCTACAATCTCCGCGCCGCCGAGGCCAACGTCGCCGCCGCCAAGGCCGAATACATGCCGTCGGCGCGGCTGACCGCCTCCTATGGCGGATCGAACAGCGACTTCGACCGGATCGGCGACATCGCCGACACCACCAGCCTGACCGCGGGCGCGACCCTGTCGGTGCCGCTGTTCACGGGCGGGCTGAACGGTTCGCGCGTGGCCCAGGCGTTCGAGCGCGCCAACGCCGCCCAGATCAACGTCGAGGGCGAGCGCCGCAACACCCTGCAGGCGGTCAGCTCGGCCTACGCCCAGGCCCTGTCGGCCCGCGCCAGCCTCGAAGCCGGGACCGAGGCGGTGCGCGCCGCCACTGTCGCCGCCGAAGGGGTTCGCCAGGAGGCGCAGGTGGGTCTGCGCACCACGCTCGACGTGCTCAACCAGGAGCTGGAGCTGCGCAACGCCGAGGTCACCCTGGCCAGCGCCCGCCGCAACGAATACGTCGCCCAGGCCAATCTGCTGGCCGCCATGGGCCGGCTGGAGGGCGCCGATCTGGATCCGACCCTGAGCCTCTACGACCCGGCCGACAACTACGACCGCGTGCGCAACCGCGGCGCCCTGCCGTGGGACGACCTGATCGAGACGATCGACCGCTTCGTCGCGCCGCCCATCGTGCCGGCCAATGACGCCGCGGACGCGCCGATCGACCAGCAGTTGAAGTCGGAGATCGTCCAGACCGGGCCGCGCGACTGACGGCGGCGGATCGCCCGATGGGCGACTTGCTGGCGGCTGCTTAGCCCACGACGCGAAAAACGCCCGTTGATTCCAGCGGGCTGAGATGCGACGACAGCCAGGCGGGGTAGGGGCCGCAGTCCCACACGCCGCCATTCATTGACTTGCGTTCGCCGCGCGCCCCGGGGTTTCGACATGACCGACCAGACCGCCCAGGAACCCACGATGGAGGAGATCCTGGCGTCGATCCGCCGGATCATCTCCGAGGACGACGCGCCTGCGGAAGCCGCCCCCGCCGCCGCGCCGCCGGAACCCGAACCCGAAGAGCCGGCCGCCGCCGAGGCCTCGCCGGCGCTGATGGACGAAACGCCCGCGATGCAGGAGCCGGTCGCGTCCGAGGAGGACGTGCTGGAGCTGACCGACACCTACAAGGCGCCGCCCGCCGAAAGCATCGGCGATCTGGACCTCTCGCTCGCCGAACCGGAGGTCGATCCGTTCCCGGTCGAGGCCGTCAGCGAGTCGGTCTTCGCGCCGGAGCCGGAGCATCCGGCCGAGACCGCCAGCATCAGCCCCTCCACCGGCTATGACCCCCTCGTCGGCGACAGCGCCGCCGCCAGCGCCGCGTCCGCCTTCGCCGGACTGGCCTCCTCCCTGAAGAAGTCCGAGCCCATGGAATCTGCGACCCCCTCCGGCCCCACGCTCGACGAGCTGGCGCGCGCGCTGCTTCGGCCCATGCTCAAGGAGTGGCTGGACGCCAACCTGCCGGGCATCGTCGAGGCCCAGGTACGCAAGGAAGTCGAACGCATCGCCCGCAACGCCGGCTAGCTTCACCTGCGACCTGATCAAGGCTAGATCATTCCGGGGCGGCTCCAGTCGGGGCCGCCCTTTCTCTTTTTCGCCCCTGGACCTCCCTCAATCAGCGACGCCCCGCGTGCGGCGCGCTAGGGACAAGAGATGACTTCCCCAATGCTCGACAAGACCTTCGACCCGAAAGCCGCCGAACCACGCCTTTATGCGATGTGGGAAGACAGCGGCGTCTTCGCCCCGAAGACGGACGGCGCCGCCGAGGCGTATTCGATCGTCATCCCGCCGCCGAACGTCACCGGTTCGCTGCACATCGGCCACGCACTCAATAACACCCTGCAGGACATACTTGCCCGCTATCACCGGATGACCGGCAAGGCGGTGCTGTGGCTGCCCGGCACGGACCACGCCGGCATCGCCACCCAGATGGTGGTCGAGCGCCAGTTGGCGGCAAGCGGCAATATGAGCCGGCGCGAGATGGGTCGCGAGGCCTTCGTCGACCAGGTCTGGGAATGGAAGGCCGAGAGCGGCGGGACCATCGTCCAGCAGCTGCGCCGCCTGGGCGCCTCGTGCGACTGGAGCCGCGAACGCTTCACCCTGGACGAGGGGCTGAACGCTGCCGTCCGCAAGGTCTTCGTCCAGCTGCACCGGGAGGGCCTGATCTACCGCGACAAGCGGCTGGTCAACTGGGACCCGCATTTCCAGACCGCCATCTCCGACCTCGAGGTCGAGCAGCGCGAGATGGACGGCTTCTACTGGCATTTCGCCTATCCGCTGGCCGATGGCGTGACCTACCAACACCCGGTCGCCTTCGACGATGACGGGACGCCCACCGAGTGGGAGACGCGCGACTACATCGTCGTCGCCACCACCCGGCCCGAGACCATGCTGGGCGATACCGGCGTGGCCGTACATCCGGACGACGCGCGGTACGCGGGCCTGGTCGGCAGGGAGATCGACCATCCGATCACCGGACGTCGCATCCGCATCGTGGCTGATGACTACGCTGATCCAGCCAAGGGCTCGGGCGCGGTGAAGATCACGCCGGCGCACGACTTCAACGACTTCGGTGTCGGGAAGAGGACGGGGCTTCAAGCCCTGAACGTGCTGGACGCTTTCGGTCGCATCACCGCCGCCGACACGCCCGACGTGCCCGCCGAATACGAAGGCATGGACCGCTTCGCCGCCCGCAAGGCCATCGTCGCCCGGGCGGAGGAAGAGGGTTGGCTCAAGGAGATCGAGAAGACCCGTCACGTCATCCCGCACGGCGACCGCTCCGGGGTGGTCATCGAGCCGTGGCTGACGGACCAGTGGTACGTCGACGCCCACACTCTGGCCCAGCCCGCGATCAAGGCGGTCGAGCAGGGCGACACCACCTTCGAGCCGAAGAGCTACGAGAAAATCTACTTCGAATGGCTGCGCAACATCGAGCCGTGGTGCATCTCGCGCCAGCTCTGGTGGGGCCACCGCATCCCCGCCTGGTACGGGCCTGACGGAACCATCTTCGTCGAGGAGAACGAGGACGACGCCCGCGCCGCCGCCCGCCACCACTATGGCGCGGAAACCCCGCTGACCCAGGACGAGGACGTCCTCGACACCTGGTTCTCCTCCGCTCTGTGGCCGTTTTCGACCATGGGTTGGCCCGAGAAGACCGAGGACCTCCAACGCTTCTACCCGACCTCCGATCTCGTCACCGCCGCTGACATCATTTTCTTCTGGGTCGCCCGGATGATGATGATGGGTCTTCACTTCTTGGATGAAGTCCCGTTCAACCGGGTGATCATCAACGGCCTCGTCCGCGACGAGAAGGGCCAGAAGATGAGCAAGTCGAAGGGGAACGTCATCGACCCCCTGACCATCATCGACGAGCTCGGCGCCGATCCTCTGCGCTTCACCATGGCCATCCTGTCCGGTACACGGGACATCAAGCTCTCGCGCCAACGCATTGAAGGCTATCGCAACTTCGGCACCAAACTGTGGAACGCCGCGCGCTTCTCGCAGATGAACGAGGCGCGCCGCGTCGAGGGCTTCGATCCCGCCGGCGTGCAGCAGACCATCAACCGGTGGATCCGCGGCGAGCTGACCAAGGCCGAGCGTCAGGTCTCCGCCGCCATCGAGGGCGGTCGGTTCGACGACGCCGCTTCGGCCCTGTACCGCTTCGTCTGGAACG
>DASRXE010000161.1:0-6268 GCA_035654315.1 Brevundimonas sp. | reverse complement strand
CAGCCGCGCAGACCGGGGGACCCAGCGGCGCGCGCGAGCGCGAAGGTGTCGGGAGCGCCGCTGTTCACGACAGCCTGCCTGAACAGATCGCCTTCGGCGCCGCTGGGTCCCCCGGTCTCGCTGCGCTCGCCGGAGGATGACCATAGCGGATAAGGGCGAAAACCGGAGATCGCCCCCCTACCCCTTCACCCGCCAGGTCGCGCCCGTCGGGCCGTCCATGACGACGACGTTCAGGGCGTTGAGGCGGTCGCGGATGCGGTCGGCCTCGGGCCAGTCCCTGGCGGCGCGGGCGGCGGCGCGTTGTTCGAGCAGGGCCTCGACCTCGGTGCGGAGGGCGTCGGAGACCTCGCCTTCCAGCCAGGCGGCCGGGTCCGACTGGAGCACGCCGAGGATGGCGGCGGCCGCGATCAGTTCGCCCTTGGCCCGGCCGACGGCGCCGTGGTCGCCCGCCGTCATGCCGCGCTCGATCTCGCTCGACAGGGCGAAGAGCGTCGCCATGGCGCCGGGCGTGTTGATGTCGTCCTCGATGGCCTTGAGGAAGTCCGCCGGCGGCTCGTCGCCGTTGGTTTCCACGGCGGCGGCGCGGTGCAGGGCGCCGTAGAGGCGGTCGAGCGCCTTGCGGCTCTGGTCCAGCAGCGCCTGGTTCCAGTCGAGCGGCTGGCGGTAGTGGGCGCTGAGCAGGGCCCAGCGGACGACCTCGCCGGGGATGTTCTGCACCAGATCGTGCAGCAACAGGACGTTCCCGATCGACTTGGACATCTTCTCGGCGTCGACCGTCAGGAAGCCGTTGTGCATCCAGTAGCGGCTGTACTCCGCGTGGGCCGACGGCTCGTGGGCGTGGCCGTGGGCGCAGACGCCCTGGGCGATCTCGTTCTCGTGGTGCGGAAACACCAGGTCGATGCCGCCGCCGTGGATGTCGATCGGCAGGCCCAGCGTCTCCTCGATCATGGCCGAGCATTCGATGTGCCAGCCCGGACGCCCCTCGCCCCAAGGCGACGGCCAGGACGGCTCGCCCTCCTTCGAGGGTTTCCACAGCACGAAGTCGTGCGGGTTCTTCTTGTAGGGCGCGACCTCGACGCGGGCGCCGGCGATCATGTCGTCGAGGTTGCGGCCGGACAGGCGACCGTAGGTCTCGTAGGAGGAGACGTCGAACAGGACGTGGCCTTCAGCGGCGTAGGCGCAGCCCTGGTCCAGGATGGCGCCGATCTGGGCGACGATGGCGTCCATGTGGTCGGTGACGTGCGGGGCGATGTCGGGCGGGCTGACGTTCAACCGGGCCATGTCGTCGAGATAGGCCGCCTCGTAGCGGGCCGTGACCTCGCCGATGGGCGTGCCTTCCTTCGCGGCCTTCGCGTTGATCTTGTCGTCCACGTCGGTGACGTTGCGGGCGTAGATCACCTTGTCCGCGCCATAGGTCCGGCGCAGCAGACGCACCAGCACGTCGAACACCACCGGCGGGCGGGCGTTGCCGATGTGGGCGTAGTCGTAGACCGTGGGGCCGCAGACGTAGAGGGTCACCCGCTCGGGGTCGCGCGGCTGAAACACGCGCTTTTCGCGGTGCAGGGTGTCGTGGATCGTCAGCGGCATGGGGAGACTTTGCGGGAGAGTTTTCTTGCGGGACGGACAGGCGGTCCCATATACGCGCCAAGCTGATAAACAGTCCCTCGCGACTTACAAAGCCGCGCGTTCGAGAACCGTCCCATGAGCCTCACCCCCGCCAAGCCTGTTCTGGTCGGCGACAACGATCCCGTCACGGTCCGCCCGTCGCGTGAGGAGGCCCTGAAGGCCGTGCGGACCCTGCTGGCCTGGGCCGGCGACAATCCCGACCGCCCGGGCCTGATCGACACGCCGAAACGGGTGGTTGACGCCTATGGCGAGTGGTTCGACGGCTATGACGCCGACGTCGAAAAGGAGCTGAGCCGCACCTTCGAGGACGTGCAGGGCTATGACGACATGGTGCTGCTGCGCGACATCGAGGTCGAAAGCCACTGTGAGCACCACATGGCTCCGTTCCTGGGCAAGGCCTATGTCGCCTACATCCCGAACGAGAAGGTCGTGGGAATCAGCAAGCTGGCGCGGGTGGTCGAGATCTTCTCGCGTCGTCTGCAGACGCAGGAAACCCTGACCCAGTTGATCGCCGAGGCCATCGAATCGCATCTGCAGCCGCACGGCGTGGCCATTCTGATCGACGCCGAGCACCAGTGCATGACCACGCGCGGCGTGCACCACCGCCACGTTTCGACCATCACCACCCGGTTCACTGGCGCCTTCAAGTCCGACGCGGCGCTGAAGGACCGGTTCCTGAAGCTCGCCAAAGGCTGAATCGGCTCGCCTGACAGGCGTAAATCGAAGGTGGAACCCGCAAGGGAACCGACTTCGGCCCGAACCCGCTTTACAAGCCGGGCCCGGGACGCCAAGAGACGGACCGAAGCTTTCAGCGTCGCTCGCCGCGTGTCGCGCCGGGCCTGATGGAGAACAACAGCGGATGGCCGCCAAACTTTCCGGACCCGGTGGTGGAAAAGCCCACACCATTGAACAGAACGCCGACATCAACGTCACGCCGTTCGTCGACATCATGCTCGTGCTGCTGATCATCTTCATGGTCGCGGCGCCGATGGCCACCGTCTCGATCCGCCTCGACCTGCCGCCGGCCGTGCCGCCGCCCCCGGGCACGCCGCAGAAGGATCCGGTCTACATCACCATCCAGGAAACCGGCTCGATCTTCATCGCCACCCAGCAGACCAGCATCGAAGGCCTGGCCGCCGACGTCTGCGAGGCCCTCGGCGGCGGCGATCCGGCCTGCCGGCAGGAGCGTGTGTTCGTCCGCGCCGACCCGGAAGTCACCTACAACCAGTTCATGGAAGTCATGAACGAGCTGCAGTCCAAGGGCTTCTTCAAGGTCGGCCTGCTGAACGAAGACATCGAATAGGCTTCACGCCCGTTCAGACGATCAAGGGGCCGCGCCCGGCAAGGACGCGGCCCTTTTTCGTGGCCGCTATCCGGCCTTCCCACAGCCGCACAAATGTCGCCAGCGCAGCTCGACATTGCGGCGTCGGCGCGATGGGCGCCGGCGACAGGGAGGACGAAGGATGGGAACGCGACTTTCAGGCTCCGCAGGCCATGCCGCCGATACGGCCGGGCACAACGCCGAGATCAACGTCACGCCGTTCGTCGACATCATGCTGGTGCTGCTGATCATCTTCATGGTGGCCGCGCCGATGGCGACGGTGTCGATGAAGCTGGATCTGCCGCCGCCGCAGGAGCCGAAGACGGTGCAGAAGGAGCCCGTCTACATCACCGTTCAGGAGTCAGGGTCGCTGTTCATCGCCGGGCGTCAGACGTCGCTCGCCACTCTGCCCGCCGACGTTTGCGCGGCCCTCGGGGGCGGCGACTGCCGGGGCCATCGCATCTTCGTCCGGGCCGAGCCCGAGGTCCCCTATGAGCGGTTCATGGCCGTGATGAACGGCCTGTACGCCAACGGCTTCACCCAGGTCGGCCTGCTCAACGAGGATATCGAATAGGCGACGTCTACTACTGCACCGTCTGGCGCGGGCGATCCGGCGTCGACGGCTCCGCGTCGGCGGGCTGGTAGGGCCGTTCGCCGGTCGGCTCGGCCCGGGCCGGCGCGGGCGGCGGCGTCGGCGTGCGGGCGGCGGCGGGACGCGGCTGGGGCCGGCGGGCCGGGGGACGGCTCGCCGGACGGGCCGCCGGGGGCTGGGCGGCGGCGGGTTTGGGCGCGGCGGCCTCGGCGGTCTGGACCGGGGCCGCCGTCTCGGCGACGGGCGCGCTCTCGGCGGCCGCGGCGCGGGCGGCCAGCTGACGCTGGGCGGCGAACCGGCCGGCCAGCTTTTCGGTCAGCTCGCGCGCGGCGGCCGGCTCCATCTGGGCCATGACGGCGGCCAGGGCGCGCGGCCGCATCGCCGCCGCGACCGGCAGGCGCACGTCGTCGTCGAGGGTGGTGAACACCGGCGCGGCGTCGCGCGGCCGCATGGCGGAATAGACGGCGACGAGGCGGTCGACCTCGGCCTGCTCGCGCTCCCCGACCTGACCCAGCAGGGCCTGGACCTCGGCCTTGACCTCGGCCAGGGCGGCGACCTTGGCGTCCAGCTTCTGTTCGGCGGCGGCCATCAGCGGCAGCATGGAGGCGAAATCGGCGTCGCGGGCGTCCAGCTCCGTGCGGCGCGCCGACAGAGACTGGATGATGCGCAGTTCGGCCGGGGAGATGCCAGCCTGCTGGGCCAGCTGCTCGGGCGTCAGGGCGCAGATGGCGGCGGCGGGCGCGGCCGCGGCGGCGGCCGGCACGGCGTCCTCGGCCCACGCCTTGGCGCCTTCGAACAGGCCCGGCGCCACGCCGACGGCGCGGACGACGACCACCCCGCCGATCGCGATGGCGATCAGGGGCAGCAGGCGGGGGATCTTGCTCATGATCGGCTACTCGGCTGGAAAAGGACGGCGGCGCCGGTCAGGCGGCGAACAGGTCTTCGTCAAGATTGCGTCCGGGGCGGCTGAGGCTTTGCTTCCCGGATTGGTTAGCGGTGATGGCGCCGAGGATGGCCGCCAGATCGGCGATGCCGGCCGCGCGGGGGCCGCCGGGCTGGGCCAGTCCCTGGATGCGCTCGGCCAGGGCGGCCATGCGCCGGGTCCGTTCGTCCGTCTCGGACGGGGTCGGCGACGCCGGGACAGGGGCCGGGACAGGGGCCGGGGCGGGAGCCGGCGCCGGCCGGGCGGCGGCGGGCCTGGGCGTTTCGCGGACAGCCTGGCTGGCCACGGCGGGAACGCGGGCGATCAGCGACTCGAGCTGGGCCTTGACCTCGCGGGCCTTGATGATGCGGTCGTGCAGCAGGTCGGTCTCGTGACCCGACGACCGCAGGGTGGCCAGGGCGGTCTCGGCCCGGCCGGCGGCGTCGTTCAGCTCGGTCACGGCCGAGGCGAACAGCTGCTGGCCCTCGCGCAGGGCGGTCAGCTTGCGCTCGAGCCGCACGCCGTAGCCGAGCGCCGCGACCAGCAGCAGCATCAGGGCGCCGTCCAGGATCATACCGGTCATCAGGGTTTTCCCTTCGCGAGGCTGGAGGCGGTGTCGATGTCGATCGGCGCCTCGACGCGGACCGCGATATGCTGGCCCTTGCGGCCCATGCGGCCGGTCGTCAGCGGGATGGCGCCGGCGCGGATGGATATTTCCGAATCCGGCGTGGCGTTCAGCATCAGGGTGTCGCCGACCTTGAAGTCGAGCACCTTGGACAGCGGCAGCTGCTGTTCGTCGAGCACGGCCCGCACCTCGGTGCCGGTGGTCCAGAGCTCGGTGGCGAGGTGACCTTCCCAGATGTTGTCGCGGCCGAATTTCTCACCCATGAACTGCTGCAGCAGCATCTTCCGGATGGGTTCGAGGGTGGCGTAGGGCAGGAGCAGTTCGATGCGCCCTCCCCGATCCTCCATGTCGATGCGCAGCTTGACCAGGATGGCGGCGTTGGCCGGCCGGGCGATGGCGGCGAAGCGCGGGTTGGTCTCGAGCCGGTCGAGGTTGAAGTGGACCGGGGTCAGGGGCTCGAAGGCGGCGCGGGCGTCGGCCAGCACGACCTCGACCATGCGCTGGACCAGCACCCGCTCGATGGTGGTGTAGGGCCGGCCCTCGATGCGCAGGGCGGCGGTGCCCCGGCGGCCGCCGAGCAGCACGTCGACGATCGAATAGATCAGGTTGGAGTCGACCGTCAGCAGGCCGTAGTTGTCCAGCTCCTCGGCCCGGAACACCGCAAGGATGGCCGGCAGGGGGATGGAGTTGAGGTAGTCGCCGAAGCGGATCGACGAGATGTTGTCGAGGCTGACCTCGACGTTGTCCGAGGTGAAGTTGCGCAGGGAGGTGGTCATCAGCCGCACGAGGCGGTCGAAGACGATCTCGAGCATCGGCAGGCGCTCGTACGAGACCAGGGCCGAGTTGATGATGGCGCGGATGCCGGAGCGTTCGGAGCCGTCGTCCTCGCCCAGGTCGAAGCCGAGCAGGCTGTCGATCTCGTCCTGGTTCAGAACGCGCTCCGACTGAACGGCCGCGGCGGCGGCCGCGAGGGGATCGTCCTCGGCCAGGGGGTCGGGATTTTCGGCGAAGGCGGCGTCTGTCATGCCTACTGCACCAGCATTTCTTCGATCAGCACGGCGTCGACCTTGCCGGGCGCGGCGATCAGGTTGACGCGGCGCAGGATCTCGGCGCGCAGCTGGAAGCTGCCGGCGGACCCGGCGAGGTCCTCGGGCCGCAGCTCGCGCAGGAAGCTCTGGAACA
>DASRXE010000160.1:0-18278 GCA_035654315.1 Brevundimonas sp. | reverse complement strand
TCGCAACTGGTCGAGGTGGTGCTCGACCTGACCGGCTCGTCTTCCGCGGTGACCTATGGTCCGCTCCCGGTCGATGATCCGCGGCGCCGGCGGCCGGACATCGCGCGCGCGGCCGAGGTCCTGGACTGGCGGCCGACCACGGTGCTCGAGGAAGGCCTGCGCCGCACCATCGACTGGTTCGACGGCGAGCGCCGGAGGGCCGCAAGGGATGCGGCCGCGGCCGTGGTCGCCTGATGTCCCATGAGCCGTGCGGAGCCTGCCAGCGCCGGTATCGAAGGGATGTCGTCGGTCCTGAGGCGCAACATCGCCGAGATGCGGGAGCGCCGGGAACGCGCCGCCCGGGACGCCTCGACCAGCGACCGGATCGCCCGGCGGATCACCGACTTCGCCGGCAGCATGCCGTTCGTGCTCCTGCACCTGCTGCTGTTCGGCGGCTGGATTCTGCTCAACACGGCCGGCCCGTCGGGCTGGCGCTTCGATCCCAGCCTGGTGGTGTTGGCCATGGCGGCGTCCGTCGAGGCCATCTTCCTCTCGACTTTCATCCTGATCAGCCAGAACCGGATTTCGGCCGCCGAGCGGCGCCGGGCCGAGCTCGATCTTCAGATCAACCTTCTCGCAGAGCATGAGGTGACCCGCTTGATCGATCTCGTCACCCGCATCGCCGACCGCCTTGAGGTGCCGGCGCGCGACGCCGACCTCGACGAACTGCGCCGCGACGTCGCGCCGGGCGAGGTGTTCGACACCCTGTCCGACGCCGACGAACCCGCCGCGGGAGAAGACCATGACTGACGTTCTGGACCGTGTCCGCACCATGCGCGCGGCCGTGATCACCGGCCCCGGCGAGATAGAGATTCGAACCGTCGCCCTGCCGGACCCCGGGCCGGGGCAGGTGCGGATCCGGCTGGACGGTTGCGGCGTGTGCGCCTCCAACCTGACGCCTTGGGCCGGTCCCGACTGGATGACCTTCCCGACCGAGCCGGGCGGCATGGGCCACGAAGGCTGGGGCGTCGTCGACGCGATCGGCGGCGGCGTCTCCTCCGTTGAGACGGGTGACCGAGTGGCGGTCCTGTCGCACCACAGCTACGCCGAATACGACATCGCGGACGAGGCGGCGGTGATCCCCCTGCCCCCGGTGCTGGACGGGCAGGCCTTCCCCGGCGAGCCGCTGGGCTGCGCCTTCAACATCTTCCGGCGCAGCGAAATCCGCGCCGGCGACACGGTGGCCATCATCGGGATCGGCTTTCTGGGCGCCGTGTTGACGCGTCTCGCCACGGAGGCGGGAGCGCGGGTCATCGCAATTTCCCGGCGGCCCTTCTCGCTCGATCTCGCGAGGCGAATGGGTGCGGAAGAGACCATCCCGCTGGACGACCACTACGGCATAATTTCGCGGGTCGGGGAGCTGACGGGCACGGCCTTCTGCGACGTGGTCATCGAGGCGGTCGGCAAGCAGTGGCCGCTCGACCTCGCCGCCGAACTGACGCGGGAGCGGGGCCGGCTGGTCATCGCCGGCTATCACCAGGACGGGCCGCGGCAGGTGAACATGCAGCTGTGGAATTGGCGAGGCCTCGATGTGATCAACGCCCACGAACGGGATCCGGCCGTCTATGCGCGCGGCGTGCGGGACGCCATCGAGGCGGTGGTGTCGGGGCGGCTCGATCCGGGCCCGCTCTACAGCCACCAATACCGTCTCGATCAGCTGGACGAGGCGCTGGACGCCACACGCGACAAGCCGGAGGGGTTCGTCAAGGCGCTGGTGATGATGCGATGACCGACACCCTGCTCGATCGCCGCGCCCCCGCCACCCTTCGCAAGCCGCGGATCGGCTTCCTCGGCGTCGGCTGGATCGGCCGTCACCGGATGGAGGCCATGCTGGCCACCGGCTCTATCGAGGCGGCCGTGGTCGCCGATGCATCAGAGGCCGCGTGCGCCGAGGCCGCCGCGCTCGCGCCCGGGGCCGCAAGGGCGGACGGGCTGGACGCCCTGCTGGAACAGGATCTCGACGGCGTTGTCATCGCCACGCCCAGCGCCCTGCACGCCGACCAGACCCGCCGCGCCCTCGCCAGGGGCGCCGCCGTCTTCTGCCAGAAGCCGCTGGGTCGCACGGAGGCGGAGGTGCGCGAGGTGATCGACGCCGCCCGGCGCGCCGACCGCTTGCTGGCGGTCGATCTCAGCTACCGCTTCACCGAGGCGGCTGTCCGCATCCGGGAGCTCGTCCGGCGCGGCGAATTGGGGCGGATTCATGCGGTCGACCTGACCTTCCACAACGCCTACGGCCCGGACAAGCCGTGGTTCTACGACCCGGCCCTGTCCGGCGGCGGCTGCGTGATGGACCTTGGGGTCCATCTGGTCGACCTCGCGCTGTGGCTACTCGGCGATGCGGCGGTGACGGAGGTCTCGTCGCACCTGTTCGAGGGCGGCCGGCCGCTCGCCGACCGCTTCGTCGCTGAGGACTACGCGCTCGCCACCCTGACGCTCGACACCGGCGCCGTCGTTCGACTCGCCTGCTCGTGGAAGCTGCCGGCGGGGCAGGACGCGGTCATCTCCGCCAGCCTCTACGGGGACGGCGGCGGGGCCGAGCTGCGCAACGTCGGCGGGTCGTTCTACGATTTCACCGCCGAGCATTTCCAGGGCACCGCGCGGCGGTTGCTCGCCTCGCCGCCCGACGCCTGGGGCGGCCGGGCCGCCGCCGACTGGGCTCGCCGTCTGGCCGCCGGCGAAGGCTTCGAACCCGAAGTGGAGCGGTTGATCCCGGTCGCGAACGTCCTTGATCGCATCTACGGTCGGTGAGGCCGCTCGGCCCCCTGCAGCGGCGTAGGCGATGAGGCGGTGCTGAGATTGAGGCCGCCCCGTCGCCCTTTGGAGTGACGATCGGCTTTCGGTCCACGAGAGAGCGCGGCGCAGCCGCGCTGGGCGCCTAGGAGCGGCGCCGCGCCAGTACCAGGAGCGTTACCAGACCAACGACGACGACCGAAGCAGTTGCCAGCGCGGCCTCTCGCGCCCGTTCTCGCCTCACGACGCCCATCTCGACAAGAAGGTTGGGGGGACTGCCACGACGGAAATCGTCAAGCACGCCTTCCATCGTATTGAGCCGGTCGGCCAGCATGAGAAGAAGCCAGTGGCCCCACTGGCTCTCGCTGAATCGGAAGGCACCCCGCCGAAGCGCTCCACTCAGGCCGGACGGCGGCGTCGATTGCCCTACAACCGCCGGACGCCGCACGTGCTCCACGGACTGCAGAACCTCCACGTCTGTGTGTTGCGTCTGCGGGGGCACCCAATTCATGCCCGCACTGTAATCGCCTGAACGGTCTCGCATTGGCCAGGTCGGGTCGTTCTCAGGGTCGGCGTCGACGCCCCAGCCGACGACGCTTGCAGGATTGATCCGGGTCCGGACGTCCGCAGCGGCAGCGGCGGCCTGCTTGCTCTGGGTCATGCGGGTCCTCCGGCTCAAGCTGTGTTCGGGATCAGGACCGGCTTGATGCAGCCGTCCAACTTGGATGAAAACAGGTGGTAGGCCTCTGCGACATCCTCCAGTGGCGCCCGGTGGGTGATAATCGCCTTCGGGTCGATGCGGCCCTCCTTCACGTGGTCGATCAGCCGGGGCAGCAGCCGCTTCACCGAGGCCTGGTTAGCCCGGATGGTGATGCCCTTATTCACAACGTTGCCGATCGGAACCATGTTGCCGGTAGGGCCATAGACGCCAACGATCGAAACAACGCCGCCTTTCTTCACAGAGTTGATGGCCCAGTGCAGCGGCACGGCGTTGCCCGCTTCCAGCTTCAGTTTCTTGCCGAAGATGGTGTGCCACGCGTTGCCTGCGGCGTCGGCCCCGACGGCGTCGATGCAGACGTCCGCGCCTATCTCCGTGATCTTCTTGATGAACACCACGGGGTCGCCGATCTCGCGGAAGTCATAGACCTCCGCCGGGCAGTAGGTTCGGGCGAAGTCGAGGCGGTACTCGTGGTGGTCGATGACGATCACCCGGCCTGCGCCAAACAGTCAAGCGCAGCGCGCGGCCAGCAAGCCGACCGGCCCCGCCCCGAAGACCACGACTGTGTCGCCCTTCTGGATCCCGCCCATCTCCGCGGCCTGATAGCCGGTGGGCACCACATCGGTCAGCAGCACCGCGTCGTCGGGGTCCATCCAGTCCGGGATAAGCATCGGCCCGAAATCCGCGTAAGGCACCCGTACGTATTCGGCCTGGCCACCGTCGTACCCGCCTGCTGTGTGGGAGTAGCCGAAAATGCCGCCGACCGCCGTCGCTTGCGCATTGGATTCATGGCAGTTGCCGAACAGGCCCTGCTTGCAAAAATGGCATTGGCCGCAGGCGATGTTGAACGGCACGAGCACGTGATCTCCCGCCTTGAGGTTCTCGACGGCGGAGCCGACCTCCTCAACGACGCCGCAGAACTCGTGGCCGAAGGTCATGCCAACGCGCGTGTCAGGCACCATGCCGTGATAGAGGTGCAGGTCCGACCCGCAGATACAGGATCGAGTGACGCGCACGACCGCGTCCCGGGGATGCTCGATTACCGGCATCGGCTTGTCTTCGATGCGGACCCTCCGGGGGCCCCGATAGTCCATGGCCAGCATGGGTGCTCCTGAGGTGTGTCGCCAACCAAGGCCGTGGGGCCAGAGAAGTTCCCGCCGTGATCCGGGGGAGTGAAGCGGCGCGTGTCCGCTCAAGCCACGGCCAAGGTTCGTTCCTGTTGGATGGGACGGCCCGCGGCCGCGCTCAACAATCGCTTTCAGAGGGCGGGCAACTCTCCTTTGGCGCTGTGCTGACTTGGAGAATCCCTGACGAGCTGACTGTCCGCTCCGGGTGGGCTCGGCCTTCAGCCCAATACCGAAAGGCGGACCTTCGACGGTCTTTGCGGTTTCTCTGAATGTCGTCTTTTCGTCGAGGCGCTAATGTCTGGTCCTGGCGCCTGTCAGCCGTTCATTTCACAAGCCAGAATCGGTCCTGTGAAATTTGAATCAATCTCACTGAAATCCGACACGGGAAAGGGAGGTGGTACGTCCTCTCGGGCTCGAACCGAGGACCCTCTGATTAAAAGTCAGATGCTCTAACCAACTGAGCTAAGGACGCACACCAAGCGGGTCCGCGCTTGCGGACCGCGACGGGCCTTCTCTTGCAAAGCGGCGCCGGGGTCAAGCGCCGCCTCGACGCTGGAAGCGGTCGCGGCTAGGAAAAATGCCATGAAACCTCTGTCGGGCCTGCGCATCCTCGAGTTCGACGGCCTCGGACCGGTGACCTTCGCCGGCATGGTGTTGGCCGATCTCGGGGCCGATGTGCTGAGGCTGACCCGCGCCGGCTCGGCGGGCGCGCCGGTGTTCACCGACGTCGGCGGCGAGGTGCTGCACCGGGGGCGGGCGGCGGTGGGCGTCAACCTGAAGGATTTGGCCGACGTAGCGCGGGTCCGCACGCTGATCGCCACGGCCGACGCGCTGATCGAGGGCTTCAGGCCGGGGGTGATGGAGCGACTCGGACTGGGGCCGGAGGCCTGCGCACAGCTCAGCCCCCGCCTGGTGTTCGGGCGGGTCACCGGTTGGGGCCAGACGGGTCCGCTCGCGGGCGAGGTCGGCCACGATCTGAATTACATCGCCCTGTCGGGGGCGCTGTCGATGATGGGCGAACCGGATCGGCCGCCGCGGCCGCCGCTGAACGTGGTCGGCGACTACGGCGGCGGGGCCATGCTGCTGGTCGTCGGGGTGCTGGCCGCCCTGCTGGAGGCGAAGACGACGGGGCGCGGGCGGGTCGTGGACGCCGCCATGACCGACGGCTCCGCCCTGCTGACCAGCCTGTTCCACGCGCTGGGCGCGCGCGGGCTGTGGAGCGAGGCGCGGGGCGCCAATCTGCTGGACGGGGGCGCGCCCTTCTATCGCTGCTACGCCTGCCGGGACGGACGGTTCGTGGCGGTCGGGGCGCTGGAGCCGCAGTTCTACGCCGCCCTGCTTGAGGGGCTGGACATACCGGCGGCCGAGGCGCCGCAGTTCGACATGGCCGGATGGCCGGGTCTGCACGATCGACTGGCCGCGGCGTTCGCGACCCGGGACCGCGACGAATGGGCGGCGCATTTCGCGGGTTCGGACGCCTGCGTCACGGCGGTGCTCACCGTGGCCGAGGCGCCTCGGCACCCGCACAACGCCGCCCGCGGGACGTTCGTGGAACACGGAGTGGTCCAGCCGGCTGCGGCGCCGCGCTTCGACGGCGAGGCGGCGACCCCCGGGGCGCAGCCCGGGCCGCTGTCGCTGGAAGAGGCGCTGGCAAGCTGGACCTGAATCTCAGGCGACGGCGGTGTCCGCTGGTTCCGGACGCCCGGCCTCGCAGGCCTCGGCCAGGGTGCGGGCCAGCATGACGGGATCGATCGGCTTGGTCAGGAAGGCGTGGACCCCGGCGGCGTCCCAGGCGGCCCGGTGGGTGTCCAGCGCGTTGGCGGTCAGGGCGATGACCGGGGTTCCGCCGTTGAGCCCTCCCTGGCGGATACGGCGCGTCGCCTCCAGCCCGTCCATCACCAGCATCTGCATGTCCATGAGGATGGCGTCGAACGGCGCCGTCGAGGCCGCCTCCAGGGCCTCGGCGCCGTTCTCGACGAGGGTCAGGCGGCAGCCGTGCGGCTCGAGCAGAAGGGTCAGGATGCGACGGTTCACCTCGTGATCGTCGGCGGCGAGGATCGAACGACCCTGCAGCGAGCCGGCGGTCTCGACGTGACGCTCGGGCCGGATCGCGCCGCCCTCGACCGCCTGCATCGGCAGGGAGAGAGTGAAGGTCGAGCCTTGGCCATCGGCGCTGGCGACCGTCAGCGTCCCGCCCATGATCTCCGCCAGCTTGCGGCTGATCGACAGCCCCAGCCCGGTGCCGCCGTGGCGGCGGGTGGCGCCGACGTCGGCCTGTTACGGCGGAACACCAGCCAGTCCAGCGCCTGGGTCGCGAGCACGCTGACAAACCAGACCAGCGGCCAGATCGTCGGCGTAACCACCTAGGCCGTGGCCCCGATGAAGCCGGCGAGCGCTATCCGGGTTTTCAGCTCCCGGGATCGCACTTGCGAAACCATGGCGTAGGCGGTCGCCGTCATCGAAAGTCCTCCAGTTCGCCACCATCGCGCGATTTGGAAAAGGATTGGTTGCCGCGCGTGATGACCGGACGCACGATCTTGGCTATGGAACGCTCGATATCGCCGCGCGTTGAAAACGCCGATCCGGGGAGCTGCCAGATGAAACGCTTTTTCGCCCTTGCCGCCATCGCCAGCGCGGCCGCACTGACCGCTTGCGAGGACCCTCGTCCCGCCGAGCCCGAAGTGATGGACATGCCGATGGAAGAGCCCGTCGCCCCCGCGGTCGAGGAGGTCCAGGCCCCCGTCGCGGCGCCGAGCGCCACCGACACGCCGCCGGACAACAGCACCTCGCCCAGCGAAAAGCGCACCTCCGAGGAATCGGTCCGGCCCGACAGCGAGACCCTGTTCTACTGACGTGACCGGCAGCGCGGCGCCCCATTTGCGCCGTCAGCGGATGCGACTCCGCGCGCCGCCCGCCAACAACAGGGCGCACGCCCGCTGACGAAGGTTCGAGTTTGACGTCGAGGCCCGCCCTGTTTCTTTCCAGCGTGGCGGGGTTCGCGCTGCTGGCTTCCACAGCCGCCGCCGACCCGCGCGCTGTTGTGCGCGGGGAGATGGACGCCGAACTGCGGGCCCAGCTCGAACGCGCCATCGGCGAGGTCGACGGACCGCCCTCAAACCGCTTCGAGGCGCGGCGCCGGGCGCGGGGCGCGCTTGAGGCGGCCGAGGCGCTGCTCAGGTCCGAAGGCTACTATCAACCTGTGCTCGAGGACGTGGTCGAGGGCGAGCAGACGCCCGTCGCCATCGTCGAGGTGACGCCGGGGCCGCGATTCGCCCTGACCGAGCCGATCGTCAACTGGGTCGAGCCCCCGCCCGCTCCGGCCCTGCAGGAGGGGGTTCGCGGAGACATCGGCCTCAAGGCCGGCGATCCGGGTCGGGCCGTCGATGTCATCTCCGGAGAAGGCCGGCTGGTCTCCGGACTGGCGCGACGCGGCCACGCCGACGCCCGGGCTGATCCGCGCCGGGTCGTTGTCGATCACGCAACCCTGACAGTGGAACCGACCTACAACATCGTCGCCGGCCCGCTGGTGCGGCTCGACGGGGTGCGGCTGGAGACGCGCGGCCCGACCAGTCCGAACTGGGTCGGCGGCCTGGCTCCGTGGTCGGAGGGCGAGGTTTATGATCCCGAGGATGTGGCCGAGCTGGAGCGCCGGCTGCTCGAGACCGGCGTCTATGACGGCGTCGGCGTTGCCCTGGCGCCGCCGGACCAGACCAATGCGGACGGCAACCGACCCATCGTCGTGACCCTGACCGACCGGCCGCGGCGCATCCTCGAGGCCGGCGCGACCTTCTCCACCGCCGAAGGCTCCGGTCTCGATCTGATATGGACCTGGCACAACCGGTTCGGGCGGGCCGACACCCTGGTCTGGCAGGCGCGCGCCGCCGACGTCGACAGCCGCCTGGGCGTCGATCTGCGCCTGCCGCACTGGCGCCGGCCGGGCCGGACCCTGGGGCTGTCGGCGGCCGTGCTGAACGAGGACACCGACGCCTATCGCCGGGTCGCCTTCGCCGCCGCCGCCGATCTGCAGCAGCGCATCGGCAAGACGTCGTGGTTCAGCTACGGCGTCGGCCTCGACGCGGGCCGCTACGACGAGAACCGGTTCGATCCGGTCACCCAGGCGCCGGTCAATTTCGAACGTGATCTGGTCATCCTGACCGGCCGGGGCAGCGCCTATCTGGACTACTCCAACGACCCGCTCGACCCCACCACTGGCTGGCGGCTGACGGCCTCGGCCCAGCCGACGGCCGTGTCCGGCGAGGACACCACGGTGTTCCTGCGCACCGAGGCTCAGGTCACCGCCTATCTGCCCGTCCAGGACAATGCGAAGACAGTGCTGGCGGGACGGGTGCGGCTCGGCTCCATCGTGGGCGGCGAGGAGTTGCTCGTGCCGTCGGACCGCCTGTTCTATTCGGGCGGCGGCGGATCGGTACGCGGCTATGAATACCAGGGCGTCGCCCCGCGCCTGCCCGACAACACCCCGCGGGGCGGCCTCAGCCTGTTCGAGGCCTCGGCGGAGGTGCGGCGCGACCTGTTCCGCAACTTCCAGGGCGTGGTCTTCGTCGACGCCGGGTCGGTAGGGTTCGACCAAACGCCTGACTTCAGCAACATGCGCTACGGCGCCGGCTTCGGCGTGCGCTACAAGCTTCCGTTCGGACCAATCCGGGCTGATATCGCCTTCCCGCTCGACAAGCGCGAGGGCGACGCCGACTTCCAGATCTACGTCAGCATCGGACAGGCGTTTTGACCGACGCTCCGCCCCCCTCCGAAGCGACTGAACCGCCGGCCGTGAAAGCCCGGAAAAAGCGGACACGCCTGCAGGCGCTGGCCTTCTTCGGCGGCGTCGGCGTCGCGATCCTGGCGGCCCTGCTGCTGGTAACCGCCATCGGCGGCCGGATGTATCTGCTCTCGGACTCCGGACGGGGGCTGGTGACCAGCTTCGTGGCCGGCAAGAAGCTGGGCCGCTATGGCCGCATCAATGTCGAGGGGGTGCGCGGCGACCTGTTCGACGACTTCACCATCGACCGGGTGACGGTGACCGACGCCGACGGGGTCTGGCTGGAGGCGCGCAAGGTGCGGGTCGACTGGAACTGGTGGCCGCTGGTCACCCGCCGGTTCCACGCCACCAACGTCGAGGCGGAACTCGTCCGCCTGATCCGCCGCCCGCTGGTCGAGCCATCGACGGAACCGCCGGGGCCGCAGCCGCTGTCGATCGACATCGACCGGTTCGCCGCCGACGTCGAGCTGCTGGAGGGCTTCAGCAAGGAGTACGGCCGCTGGAAGCTGGCCGGCGAGGCCCAGGTCCCGCGCAAGGGTCTCAAGCAGGTGACGGTCAACGCCGACAGCAACAGCCGGCCCGGCGACTTCCTGCGTCTGACGGCGGGCATCAGCGACGACATCGCCGACGTCCGGCTGAACCTGCGGGCGCAGGAGGCTCGCGGGGGCCCAATCGCCGGCGCGTTGGGCTATTCGCCGGACCAGCCCTTCCTCGCCACGGCGGTTGTCAACGGCGAGGTGGTCGACGCCGTCGTCCGGACGGGCGAGTTCACCCCCCTGATCATCAAAGGCAACTACGGGTCCGACCAGGCCCGGATCGCCGGCTATGTCGACTTCTCCGGCTCGGATCTGCTCGACCCGTTCGTCCGCCGCGTCGGCCGCACGGCCCGGTTCGCCCTCGCCATGGTCCCGGACCGCAATGACGATGGCCTGCAGGGCGTCGGCTGGCGGCTCATGGCGGACAACCTGAACTCCAGCGCCAGCGGTCTGGTCCGGGTCAGCGACCGCAGCGTGCCACGCGGGGTGCGCATCAATATCTCGACGCCGTCGCTGACGCGGCTGGCGGGGCAGCCGCTGGGGGACGCCGCGGCGTGGTCGGCGGTGTTCCGGGGCGAGGCCACCGACTGGAGCCTGAACGGTTCGATCGACCTGCTGCGGCCGGACCTGTCCAGCTATCGGGCGCAGCGTATCCGCGGGCCGGTCAACGTCCGGGCGCGCGCCGGGCGCTACGACGTCGACGGCGACCTGCGCGCCGTGGGCGGTTCCGCGGCGGGCATGATCGGCGGCCTGCTGGGGCCCGGACCGCGCGTCGAGTTCGAGGCGGCGCGGCTCGCCGACGGCTCATTCCTGCTGGAGCGGCTGGAAGCCACCGGGCAGGCGTTGAAGGTCACGGGGACGGGCGGGCGCAACCTGCTCGGCGGGCTGGGCTTCCGCGGCCGCGCCGAGATCACCGACGCCGCCCGCCTGCGCCCGGGAGCCGACGGCGCCTTCGGCGGGACCATCGCCGCCTCGATGGCCCGGTCAGGCGCACCGTGGCGGATCACCTTTGACGGGCGCGGCCGCGGTTTCGCGCTGGGAGTCAGTGAGCTGGACCGGCTGCTCGGCCGGACGCCGCGGCTACAGCTGGTCGGCGCGCTGAACGACGGGCGGGTTCAGATCGAGTCGGCCCGATTGAGCGGGGCGCACGGCAACGCGGCCGCGCGTGGCTTCGTCGAGGCCGACGGCCGGATGCGGCTCGCGATGAACTGGAACGCGCGCGGCCCCTTCGGCGTGGGGCCGGTCGAGATAGACGGCGCCATGACCGGCAGCGGGACCGTCGGCGGCACCCTGGCGCGCCCCACCGCCGACCTGAAGGCCGCCTTCGACCGGGTCAGCGCCGGCGCGCTGATCCTGACCGACGCGACCATGGATCTCAGCTTCCGACGAGGCGCGGATGCGTCGGATGGACGGATTTCTGTCGTCGCCGGCTCCAACTACGGCCCGGCGCGGGGCAGCGGGAACTTCTATCTCGGCGGCGAGCGCATCCGCCTGACTGATGTCGACCTCGACGCCGGCGGCGTGACGGCGACGGGTGCGATCGCCCTGTCCAACCGCTTCCCGTCCAGCGCCGATCTGACCTTCGCGGCGCGTCCGGGCGCCTTCCTCGCCTCGGGCTCGGCCGACGGCCGCATCCGGCTGACCGAAGGCGCCGGTGAGGAGACCGCCATCCTCGACGTCACCGGCCGCAACGTCCGCCTGGCGGGTTCGAGCTGGATCATCCGGACGCTCGATCTGAGCGGCCGGGGCACGCTGGACCGCCTGCCCTTCACCCTGAAGACCGACGTCGGCGGCCCGACCCCGGTCAGCTTCGAGGGGACCGGCGTCTATTCGCGCCGGCCGACGGCCCAGACCGTGGTGCTGGAAGGCGCCGGCCGGGTGCGCGAGATCGCCTTCGCCACCCGCAATCCGGCCGTCGTCGCGCTGTCCGGCGACGGCCGCGTGGTCCGGGTCGATCTGGGGGTCGGCGGCGGCGTCCTGACCGGCGAACTGCGCCAGGACTCCCGCGCCGCCATCATCGAGACCAATCTGACCAGCGTTCAGCTGGGCTCGCTCGCGCCGGACCTGCGCGGACGGGCCACCGGGCGTGTTTCTCTCAGAGGATCCGGCGGCGACCTGTCCGGCTCGGCCAATGTGACGCTGGAGGATGTCCGGAGCATCGATGCGCCGACCAACCTGGCTATTGACGGCACGCTGAACGCCGTCCTGCTCGACAACACGCTGCGGATTCAGGCCCAAGTCGCCGACGAGGGGAACGTGCGCGCCAACGCCGACGTCACCCTGCCGGTCGAGGCCTCGGCCGCGCCGCTTCGCCTGGCGGTCGTCCGCACCCGGCCGATGTCCGGCGAGATCGACATTCAGGGTCAGGTGCAGCCGGTCTGGGATCTGTTCCTCGGCGGGCAACGCTCGCTGTCCGGCCAGATCAACGCCCACGCCACCCTGGCCGGCTCAATCGCCGCGCCGCGCATCAACGGCCGGATGGACCTGCGCGACGGCGGCTTCCGCGACAACGCAACCGGTCTGCAGTTGCGTGACGTGATCCTGGCCAGCCGCTTCGACGACACCACCGCCCTGATCGAGACCTTCTCGGCCACCGACGGGTCTGGTGGGACGGTGACCGGCGACGGCCGCATCGGTCTGCGCCAGGGCTCGGGCTCGACGGTCGAACTGGCGCTGACGCGGTTCCGCATCATCGACAACGACATCGCCCAGGCCCGCGCCTCCGGACCGCTCAGCGTCGTCCGGGCCGAAGACGGCAAGATCCAGCTTACCGGCCGTATCGACATCGACGAAGCCCTCATCCAGGCCAACCTGCCCGGCTCGACCGGCATCGTCCGCATGGACGTGGTCGAGATCAACAAACCCGGCGGCGACATTCCCGAGGAAGAGCAGAACCGCCCGCGCGGCCTGCAGATCGGCGTCGATATCGCCATCCGCTCGCCGGGCGGCGACGTGCGGGTGGTCGGGCGCGGCCTGAATGTGGAGATGAGCGTCAACGCGCGGGTGACCGGGACGATCAACCAGCCGACCCTGACCGGGACGGCCCGGGTGGTGCGCGGCGACTATGATTTCGCCGGCAAGCGGTTCGTGTTCGACGAGCGCGGCACGGTGACCCTGTCGACCCGGCCGGAACAGATCCGGCTGAATCTGACGGCGACGCGGGAGGATCCGGCCCTGACCGCCACCATCCGGGCCACAGGAACGGCGGCGCGGCCCGAGATCGCCCTGACCTCCACCCCCGCCCTGCCCCAGGACGAAATCCTGTCGCAGGTGCTGTTCGGGCGCTCGGCGTCCCAGCTGTCAGCCTTCGAAGCGGCGCAGCTGGCGGCCAGCGTGGGCGCGCTGGCGGGCGGCGGCGGCTTTGACGTGATCGGCAATCTGCGCGAACTGGCCGGCCTGGACCGGCTGTCGTTCGGCGGCGAGGCGTCCAGCCTGACCGTGGCCGGCGGCCGTTACCTGACCGACGACGTCTATCTGGAGATCATCGGCGGCGGCGAACAGGGGGCGGTGGTCAATGTCGAATGGCAGGTGCGCCGCAACCTGACCGTCAGCTCGAAATTCGGCGGACAGGGCGACGCCAGCCTGTCGATCCGCTGGCGTCGCCAGTCCCGCCAGCCGGGAACCGGTCGCCAGGACCGGCGCCCTAACCGGTGAGGCTCAGTAGGCCTGGGCGTCGCGGAATTTCTTCAGCGCGCTGGCGCCACGGATGCCGGCGATGTGCAGGATCGCGGCCAGAAGCATCATCACGAGGGTGAAGACGGTCAGCCACATTGGCTGGCCGCCGCTGAACGCCGGCACGACCAGGGCGAGGGCGGCTCCGCCAAGGGCCCAGACGACGAGCACGAGGAACAGGATCGGAAGCACGCCGTTCGGCTTGCGCCACTGGACGGCCGCAAGGATCAGTTGGAGCACCACAAGCGCGCCGGTTAAGTAGAGTCCCATCTGGGTCTGTTGCGCGAGCTGGGTGGGGTCAACAGTCTGACCCGTCAGATTTTCCATCACTCGCGCAGCGGCTTGGCTGGCCTCCGGGGTAGAGGCGTACCATCCGCCCACCGCCTGGTTGATGGCGCCGATGACCATGCCGACGGCGCTCACCTTTGCGGCGCCCAATGCGGCGTCTTCTGTCGTCAACGGTGCGGCGGGGTTCATCGCCGCAATAATGTCTGTCATGCCGGTTCCTCCCTGTCTGGCCGGGTCACCCTATAAGGCGCGAGCCAGGGCGCAACGTACATTCCGCCGCCGCCTTCACCTTTGCGGTCCACGCCGCTAGGGTCCGGACCGCATGCGGATTCTCCCCCACGATCAGACCGTGCTCGACCACGTCGCGGCGCGCGGGCCGGCTATCGTCGAGCGGGCGATCGGCTGGTCAAACGTCAACTCCGGCAGCCGCAACGCCGCCGGACTGGCGCGCATGCTGGACCTGCTGGAGGCCGAGGCCCGGCCGTTCGCCGGCGAGATCGCCCGCCTGCCGACGCGCGCCTCGACCAGCGTCGGCGACGACGGGGCGGTGCGGAGCGAGGCCCACGCCGATGCGCTCAGCATCCGAATGCGGCCGGAGGCCCCGGTGCAGGTTGTCCTGACGGGCCACTACGACACCGTCTTCCCCGCTGACAGCGCCTTTCAGACGGTCGTCACCCGGGCCGACGGCGCCCTCAACGGCCCCGGCATCGCCGATATGAAGGGCGGCGTCAGCGTCATGCTGGCCGCCCTTGAGGCGTTCGAGACCCATCCGGACAAGGCGCGCATCGGCTGGACCGTGCTGCTGTCGCCGGACGAGGAGATCGGCTCGCCCGCCTCGGCTCCGCTGCTGGCCGAACTGGGCGCGCGGGGCCATGTCGGCATGACCTATGAACCGGCCATGCCCGACGGATCTCTCGCCGGGGCGCGCAAGGGCAGCGGCAACTACCATCTGATCGTCACCGGCAAGGCGGCCCACGCCGGCCGCGCCTTCGAGGAAGGCGCCAACGCCGTGGCCGGGGCCGCCATTCTCGCCGCCCGCCTGCACGGCCTGAACGGACAGCGCGAGGGCGTGACGGTGAATGTGGCGAAGATCGCCGGCGGCGGCCCGCTGAACGTGGTGGCCGACAACGCCGTCGTCCGCTTCAACGTCCGGGTTCCCGACAAGTCCGCGTCCGACTGGATCGAGGCCGAGGTGCGCGAGATCGCCGCCGAACCGCCGCTGCCGGGCCTCACGCTCGATCTGCACGGCGGCATGACCCGCCCGCCGAAGCCGATGGACGCGTCGCAGGCTGCGCTGTTGGAGGCGGTGCGGGACGCCGGCGCCCTGTTGGGGCAGACCATCGCCTGGAAGTCTTCGGGCGGGGTGTGCGAGGGCAACAACCTGCACGCCGCGGGGCTGCCCAACATCGACACCCTCGGGGTGCTGGGTGGCGACATCCATTCGGACGAGGAATTCGCCTGGCCCGCCAGCTTCGTTGAACGCGCCCGGCTCAGCGCCCTGATCCTGTGCAAGATCGCCTCGGGCGAGATCGACGCCCTGAAACTGAAGTCCCTGCGTCTGGAGACGATGTAACCCCATGCTCGTCGTCCGACCCGCCGGCCCCGCCGACCTCGATCACCTGCTGGAACTGGCCATCCTCAGCGGCCCCGGCTTCACCAGCCTGCCCGAGGACGCCGACCAATTGGCCGAGCGGCTGGACCTCGGCCGCGACAGCTTCTCAGGCAAGCTGGCGCCGCAGGACTGCTGGTACACGCTGATGCTCGAGGAATCGGACACGGGCGACGTCGACGGCGTCGGCTCGGTCAAGGCGGCGGTCGGGCTGAAGCGGCCGTTCTTCTCGTTCCGGCTGGTCAACAACACCCAGTCGTCGCCGTCGCTCGGCGTCAAGCTGGACCACCAGACCCTGGTGCTGGTCAACGAATGCACCGGCTGGACCGAGGTCGGCTCGCTGTTCCTCAAGGCCGACCGGCGCAAGGGCGGCGCCGGGCGCCTGCTCAGCCAGTCGCGCTACATGCTGATCGGGGCCCAGCCCGAGCTGTTCGCCGAGTCGGTGCTCGCGGAGCTGCGCGGCGTGTTCACGCCCGACGGCGCCTGCCCGTTCTGGGACCATGTGGCGCACAAATTCTTCCCGATGGAGTTCGACGACGCCGACCGCATGACCGGCACCACCGACAAGCAATTCATCCTCGACTTGTCGCCGCGCCACCCGATCTATGTCGAACTGCTGCCCGAACCCGCGCGGGCGGTGATCGGCAAGGTGCATCCGCAGGGCGTGCCCGCCATGGCCCTGCTTGAGAGCGAAGGCTTCCGGCCCAACGGACTGGTCGACATCTTCGACGCCGGACCGACCGTCTGCTGCGACCGCGACAACATTCGCACCGTCCGCGACGCCCGCCGCCTGGCCGCACGGATCGCCGACGAGATCGAGGCCGAGCTGCCCGCCCTGGTGTCGACCGACAGCGTCGCCGCCTTCCGGGCCGTCCGGCAGCGGGTTCATGTCGAGGGCGACACGGCGACCCTGAGCCGCGAGACCGCCGATGCGCTCAAGGTGCGCTCGGGCGACACCGTGCGAGTGAAGACCTGAAGGCCTATCTGGAGCCCATGAACACCTTCCAATCCATCGATCCCGCCACTGGCGACACCGTCTGGGAAGGCGCCGCCGCCTCCCCTTCCGAGGCGCAGGCCGCTGTCGACCGCGCCCGCGCCGCCTTTCCGGACTGGGCCGATCGCCCGCGCGGGGACCGCATTGACGCCGTCAAACGCTACCAGGCGGTGCTGAAAGAGCGCGCGCCGCAGATCGCCGAGGCGATCAGCCGCGAGACCGGCAAGGCGTTGTGGGAGACGAAGACCGAGTTGACGGCCATGCAGGGCAAGGTCGACATCTCGATCCGCGCCTACGACGAGCGCACCGGCGAGCGCAGCGCCGACACCGCCTTCGGCCGCGCCGTGCTGCGCCACCGTCCGCACGGCGTCGCCGCCGTGCTCGGCCCGTTCAACTTCCCCGGCCACCTGCCCAACGGGCACATCGTCCCCGCCCTGCTGGCGGGCGACACGGTCGTCTTCAAGCCGTCCGAGGAGACGCCGCTGGTCGGCCAGTTGATGGCGGAGGCCTTCCAGGCGGCCGATCTGCCGGAGGGGGTGATCAATGTGGTACAGGGCCGGCGTGACACGGGCGCGGCCTTGCTGGACAGCGGCATCGACGCCCTGATGTTCACCGGCTCGGGCGCGGCGGGGGCGCATTTCCGGCGCAAGTTCGCGGATGATCCGCACGTCATCCTCGCGCTCGAGCTCGGCGGCAACAATCCGCTCGTGGTGTGGGACGCGGTCGACGCCGAGGCCGTGGCCGGGCTCGTGGTCCAGTCGGCCTTCATCACCACCGGCCAGCGCTGTTCCTGCGCCCGCCGCCTGATCGTGCCCGAAGGCGCACAGGGCGACGCCATCGTCGAGGCCGTCGCGGCCCTGTCGGACCGTCTGGTGTTCGGCCGCTGGAACGACGAGCCCGAACCCTATGCCGGCCCGCTAATCTCCCGGAAGGCGGCGGAGGCGGCGCTGAAGGCGCTGCAGGACCGTATCGACGCCGGCGCCCGCGTGATCCGCGCCTCCGGCCCGGTCGACAACCTGCCGGGCGCCTTCGTCAAACCCGCGATCATTGACGTCACCGGCGTCGACGTCCCCGACGAGGAGATCTTCGCGCCGTTCCTGCAGGTCCGCCGCGTCGCCAGCTTCGAGGCCGCCGTCGCCGAGGCCAACGCGACCCGGTACGGCCTGTCCGCCGGTCTGATCAGCGACGATCCGGCCCTCGGCGACCGCTTCGTCAATCGCATCCGCGCCGGGGTGGTGAATTTCAACCGCCCGACCACCGGCGCGGCCGGCGACATGCCCTTCGGCGGCCTCGGCGCCAGCGGCAACCACCGGCCCAGCGCCTGGTACGCCGCCGACTACTGCGCCTATCCGGTGGCCAGCTTTGAAGCGGCCGAGGTCACGAATATAGAGAACGAGATCAAGGGCCTGCGCCCGTGAACGGAACCGCCGTCGAAGCCAACGCCGACGGCTTGATCGGCCCGACCCATTCGTACGCCGGCCTCAGCCCCGGCAACCTCGCCTCCAGCCTGAACAAGGGCGGGGCGTCCAACCCGCGCGCGGCCGTGCTGCAGGGCCTCGACAAGATGAAGCGGCTGGCCGACCTTGGGTTGGCCCAGTTCGTGCTGCCGCCGCACGAGCGCCCGCACATCCCCTTCCTGCGCTCGCTCGGCTTCGCCGGCTCCGACGGCGAGGTGCTGGCCGCCGCCTGGAAACAGGCCCCCTCCTTCGCCGCCGCCGCCTGCTCAGCCTCGCCGATGTGGGCCGCCAACGCCGCCACGGTGACGCCCTCAGCGGACGCCGCCGACGGCCG
>DASRXE010000159.1:0-3971 GCA_035654315.1 Brevundimonas sp. | reverse complement strand
CCGCGAACTGTTCGGGGCCTTCCGTCACGTCGTCTCGACCGCCGAGGAAGGCGCCTCGATCTGCTTCGCCCTGCCGGTGGGCGGCTCGACCTGGAACGACCGCCAGCCCGACCCCAACCTCAACGACCCCGCCGTCGATGCCTGACAGGCCCCGCCCCATGGAGACCGCCGCATGACCATCGCCTGGGACAAGACGCTGCTGGTCGGCGACGTCGGCGGCACCAACGCCCGCTTCGCCATCGCCCACATGGTCAACGGCAAGCCGGTGCTCGAGCACCATCAGAGCTTCAAGGGCGCCGACCACCCGACCTTCCTCGGCGGCGTAAAGGCCTTCGTCGACAGCTGCGAGGTCAAGCCGACCTCCGGCGTCATCGCCGTAGCCGGCCCGGTCACCGACGGGGCCATCGACCTGACCAATTCCCCCTGGCGCGTATCCGAGGAAGAGCTCGGCACGCTCGGCCTCGATCCCGTGCGCCTGATCAATGATTTCGAGGCCCTCGCCTGGGGCGCGGGCGTGGTGCCCCGCGACGAACTGGCCTCGCTTGGCGGGCCGGAAGAAGGCGATCCCGAGTCAGCCATCGCGGTGCTCGGCCCGGGCACCGGTTTCGGCGTCTCGGCCCTGATCCGCGACTTCCACGGCCGCGAGATGGCCATGCCGTCCGAAGGCGGCCACGCCTGTTTCGCGCCCGGCGATCCGATCGAGGACGAGATCCTGCGCATCCTGCGGCGGCGCTACGATCGGGTCTCGATCGAGCGGCTGATCTGCGGCCCCGGGCTGCTCAACATGCATCGCGCCCTCGCCGAGATCGACGGCCGCGAAAGCCACATCGACGATCCGGCCGAGATCACGGACCAGGCCCTGGCCGATCCGCGCAGCGCCTGCGGGGCCACCCTGGCCCGCTTCTGCGCCATCCTCGGCGCCGTGGCCGGCGACATCGCCCTGACCACCGGCGCGCGCGGCGGCGTCTACATCGCCGGCGGCATAGCCCCCCGCATCCTGCCCTTCCTGCAGGCCAGCCCCTTCCGCGAACGGTTCGAGCGCAAGGGCCGGTTCACCGACTACATGGCCGCCATCCCGACCCACGTCATCCTGCACAAGCACGCGGCCCTTCTGGGCGCCGCCCGGGTGGCCTTCGCCGAAGCAGGCTAAGTCGGGATTCTCACAGAACAGTCACGCGACCGTGAACCAATTCCGAAGCGGTGCATTGAACAGGCTCCACTGTGGAAGGAACTCCCATGCGTAAACTGATCATCGCCTCCGTCGCCGCCTTCGCCCTGGCCGGCGTCGCCGCCTGCAACAGCCCGGCCGACAACGCCGCCGAGGAAAAGGCCGACGCCCTGGAAGAGCAGGCCGCGGCCGCGCCGACCGAAGCGGCTGAAACCGCCCTCAACGAACAGGCCGACATGGTCGAGCAACAAGGCGGCAACGCCGACGGCGGCATGACCACCGAGAACACCCCGAACAGCTCGCCCTCGACGGCGAACCCGGGCGAGACCACCCCGGCTCAGTAAGACGGCGCCGCGCGGGGGTTCATGGCCCCACGCGACCCCTTCGAACGGTCAGCCCCCGTCGCTCACGCGGCGGGGGTTTTCCGTCGTGATCCAGTGAGTCATGGCGAAGGTCAGGAACAGGGGGCCCAGCACCGACCATCGTCCCGGGCCGGTCTCGGAGGCGATCAGGCACAGGCCCCACCAGACGGCGAGGTCTCCGAGATAGTCCGGGCGGCGCAGCCATCGCTGCAGCCCGTTCGAAGGCGCCCTTTCAGGGATCGGCCCGGTCCGGTGGGCGGCCATCCTCAGGCTCCCCACGCCTTCAACGCCGATCCCGACAACCGCCAGCACCGCTCCGCTCCAGCCGATCCAGCCGACCGGGGGCATAAAGTCCACCTGCCCCAGTTGCACCGGCAGGGCGGTCAGCCAGGCCAGCACGCCCTGCGGCAGGAAAAACAGCAGCAGCGGGACGAGGCCGGGTCTCCAGCCGCGCCGCACGGCTGCGGAAGCCGCCACGCGTGCGTAGCGGGCGTCCGCCTCGCGTCGCGCAGATGGCGTCAACCGCCGCCACGCCTGCGGCGCCGCCCAGATCGCCACCAGCCACAGCAGCAGTCCCTTGCGGACCGGGTCTCCTTCGGTGACGAGGAAGGTCCCCGCCGCCAGGGCGGCGAGAAGCAGCGGCCAGACGCCGTCGATCAGGCCCGCCCGGTTCGAGCGACCCGCCCAGATTCCCAGTCCGAGCATCACGGTCAGCGTCGCCGCCAGGTTCAACCCCAGCAGGGCGGCCAGCTCGGTCAGGTTCATGCGGACGCCGCCCGGCGGGTCGTCGATCCCATCAGGTCAGTCGACACAGAGCATCGGCGCGGCCTTGCCATCCTCAATGACCGCAAAGCAGCCGAAGGGATCGCTGTCCGCCTGGCAGACGCCTTCGTGGGCGGGAGGAGGCGGCGCGCTCTGCTTCGGAACCACCGGCGGACCGGGCGGCGGGGGCGGCAGGCTGACCTCCGACCGGCAGTCGCCCTGGCACTGGTCGCCGTCGGTGCAGCGCTTGCCGGCGTCGGCGTAGCGGATGATGCACTGCCAGGTTCCCAGCAGGCCGACCCGCTGCATTTCGCCGCCTCTGGCCTGGCAGGTCGCCCGCGTCTCGTCCGAGGGAGGCTCGGTCGAGGGCGCCTGGGCGATGTCGGCGACCGGTGGCTCAGGTTCACCTGGCTGGGGCGCGCAGGCGCCCAGCAGAATAAGGACGCTGGCGGCGGCGATCATCGAGCGCATCACGGGCTTCCCTTCCTGGAGCGAAATCGGTTGAGCTGGACGCAGTCCGGCTCGGCTCAGATTTCGCTCAACATTGAAACTGGACCATTTTTTGGATTCAGGTCGATTCGACCTGAAGCAAAAATGGTCTAGTCGACGCAGATCGTGGCTCCGGCCTTGCCGTTCTCCACCGGGGTGTAACATCCGAAGCGGCTATTGGTCGCCTGGCACTGGCCGACAGCGGCGGTCCCGGCGGCCGGCGCCGTGGTGACGTCCTCGACGCGGCACTCGCCCTGGCAGTCGCCGCCGGTCGTGCAGCGCTCGCCGGCGTCGGCGTAGGAGATCACGCACTGCAGCGTCTGCATCCGCCCCTGCGGCAGCATCCGACCGCCCTTCGCCTGGCAGTCCGCCGCCGCGGCGCTTTCCGGAACCCGGACGGGCGGCGGCACGTCCGTCGTGTCGATCTCGGTCTCGACCTGTCCCGGCGACGGCTGGCCTACGTCCTCCGCGGGCAGCGGCTGGCAGGCGGCGGCCAGCAGGGCCGCGACGACGATCAAACGCTTCATTTCACCTGTCCCTTTTCGAATCCGGTCCACACGTCGTCGTAGTCCAGCTGCATGGTCGGCGAGGTCTGCGCCCATTCCGTGGTCCGGATCGGCATGCGGGTCTCGAACATGAAGGCCAGGGTGTTCTCGATTTTCACCGGCTTGAGCTCGGCCGCCACCGCCTTGTCATAGGAGGCCTGGTCCGGCCCGTGCCCGCTCATGCAGTTGTGCAGGCTCGCTCCCCCCGGCGCGAAGCCGCCCTCCTTGGCGTCGTACTCGCCGTGCACCAGCCCCATGAACTCGCTCATCACGTTGCGGTGGAACCACGGCGGCCGGAAGGTGTCCTCGGCCACCATCCAGCGCGGCGGGAAGATCACGAAGTCCGCGTTGGCCGTCCCCGGCGTATCGCTGGGCGAGGTCAGCACCGTGAAGATCGACGGGTCCGGGTGGTCGAAGCTGACGGTCCCGATCGTGTTGAAACGGGCCGTGTCGTATTTGTACGGCGCGTTGTTGCCGTGCCAGGCGACCACATCCAGAGGGCTGTGATCGAAGGTCGTGACCCACAGACGCCCGCCGAATTTCTGCACGCACTCGGTCTTGCGGTCGACGTCCTCGAAGGCCGCGACCGGTGTCTGGAAATCCCTCGGATTGGCCAGCCCGTTCGAGCCGATCGGCCCCAGGTCC
>DASRXE010000158.1:0-14312 GCA_035654315.1 Brevundimonas sp. | reverse complement strand
AACGCGGCCAAGTCCGCCGCCGCCATCATGGGCATGAACAACATCTACTACCGGTCGCTGCACCTGATGAAGAACCAGGAGTACACGACCATTCCCGCCCGGCTGCGCATGAACGTCATCGCCAACCCGGGCGTCGACAAGATGGACTTCGAGCTGTGGTCGACGGCCGTCTCGGCGATCAACGGCTGCGGCGCCTGCCTCGACGCCCACGAGGGCGAACTGCGCAAGCACGGCGTGCCAGCGACCCAGGTGCAGGCGGCGCTGCGCATCGGCGCCGTGGTCCACGCCGCCAGCCGCATCATCGCCTCGGAGACGGCGCTGGCGGGCTAGAGCGAAATCGGTTGAGTTGGACGCAGTCGAACCCGACTCAGATTTCGCTCCGCATTGAAACTGGACCATTTTTTGGATTCAGGTCGATTCGACCTGAAGCAAAAATGGTCTAGTGCGGCGCGTCAGCCGCCGGAAGACAGATGATCGACCAGGCGGCCGAACTGCTCGGCCGTGACGGCGTCGACGGCGTCCGCCATGGCGCCGGCGCCAGCCCCGTTCACCACGAAGGTCCACTTCAGCGTCCGCGCCGCGTCGCCGTCCGGATCAGCCCAGCTCATTGTCAGGACGGCGTCGGCCCCGATGCCGCGGAGGGGACCGAACGGCGCCTCGAACATCACCATCCGCTCTCCGGGCCAGACCAGAAGGGCCTCGGCGTGCTTGACGCCGCCGTCGGGCAGGGCCTCGCACCAGCAGCCGCCGGGCTTCAGGTCGACGGTGATATTGGAGGCGCTGCCGGACCAGGTGTGGGCGTCGCTCCACCAGGCGGAGGGTCGGCCCACCGCCGCCAGGATCGCCTCCGGCGAGGCCGCGACCGGACTCTCATAGGTCAGGCGGAAGCTGTTGTCGGATCGGGACGCGACCTCCGCGGCGGCAGGCCTGGCGAGTGCGGCCAGCGAGGCGGCCGAGAGGGCGGCGGCGAACAGCAGACGTTTCATGCGAAATCCTCCCGGTCGGCATCCGCCCCTACGACGGGGCCGACGTCAAGCGCTCGCCGCTCAGGCCGCCGCGAAGCTCAGCGGCGCGCCCCAGAACTGGCTGACCAGCTCCGACTGCGCCCCCGGCTGGCCGGTGGTCAGGAAGTCGCGGCGGCCCGAACCGCCCAGGGCGTATTCGGGATGGCGCGCGAAATAGCGGTCGAGGGCATCCGCGACGGCGGTCGGCTGGTGGATCACCGGCGTGCCCTCGGGCAGGGCGGCGGCGAACAGGTCGGCGACGATCTCATAGTGGGTGCAGCCGAGAATGGCCTTGTCCGGATGCCGCCCGATACGGCGGCGCAGGGCGTCGACGTGATCCTGGACGACCGCCGTCAGCTCCCCGGCCGGGGCGCCCAGTTCGATCAGGCCGGCGAGGCCCGGACAGGGTTCGGAGAAGACCGCCAGATCCTCGCGCCGCTTGTCGATCTCGATCTCATAGACCCGGCTCGTGGCCGTGGCGGCGGTGCAGAAGACGCCGGTGATCTCGAGCGCCTCGATCTTGTCGCCCAGACGTTCGGCCTCGAAGGTCCAGGGCAGGCCGGTGGCCGCCTCGATGGTCGGGACGATAATGCCCAGCACATTGACCGGCCGGCGGTGTCGGGCCCGCGCCTCCGGAACCCAGGTCTGCTGCAGGCGGCGCAGGGCGATGGCGCTGGCGGTGTTGCAGGCCAGGACGATGACGTTGGCGCCGGCCTCGAACAGTCGCTCGCAGCCGGCCCGGGTCAGGTCGACGATCTCCTCGCCGCCGCGCCCGCCGTAGGGGGCGTTGGCCTGATCGGCCAGATAGACGAAGTCCCGGTCGGGGAACCGCCGCGTCAGTTCGCGGTGGACCGTCAGCCCGCCCACGCCGGAGTCGAATACGCCTATCGCCATGCGGGCCTGTTAGCCGTGCGGCCCATTGTCGTCCATGTCCAAGATTACGGCCCGTTCATGTGACAGTCAGCGCGCGAAGCGCCTAGACAGGCCGGAACGGATCGTTTGAACGGAGCCTAGTCCATGCATCGCCGCAACTTCTTCATCGCCGGAGGCAGCCTGATGGTTCTGTCCGCTTGCGCCGCCAACGGCGTGGACCTGGGCGAGGGCCCGTCCCCCGCCAGCCTCGCCGAAGACGCCCGCATCGCCCGCGCCGTCCTGCCCGCGCAGACGCCGCGCGCCGAACTGCTGCAGCCGTGGACGGGCCCCTACCAGGGCGTGCCGCCGTGGGACAAGGTCACCCCGGCCAAGCTGCGCGAGGCCATCATCGAGGGCATCGAACTGCAGCGCGCCGAGATCGAGGCGATCGCCAACAACCCCGAGCCCGCCACCTTCGCCAACACCCAGGTGGCCCTGCAGATGGCCGGCGAGCCGCTGGGCCGGGCTCTGAACCTGTACGGGGTGATGGTCCAGAATATCGGCTCCGACGACTATCAGGCGGTGGACACCGAGGTCTCGCCCCTGCTGTCCGCGGCCGACGACGAGATCACCTTCAACGAGAAGCTGTTCGCCCGCATCAAGGCCGTGGCCGACGGCGCCGCGGCGGCCGGACTGACCGCCGAACAGACCCGGGTGGCCGAGCGCAGCCGTGACGCCTACGTGCGCAGCGGCGCGGCGCTGGACGCGACGAAGAAGGCCGAGCTGGGCCGGATCAACACCGCCCTGTCCAACGCCTTCACCCGCTTCAGCCAGAAGGTCGTCGCCGACGAGAACACCTTCACCCACATCCCCGACGAAGCGGGCGTGGCCGGCCTGCCGGCGTCGAACAAGGCCGCCGCCGCGGCGGCGGCGCGCAGCCGCAACGTGCCCGGCTTCGCCATCGTCAACACCCGCTCGAGCGTCGATCCCTTCCTGTCGTTCGGCGACGATCGGGCCCTGCGCGAGCAGGTGTGGAAGAAGTTCGTCAACCGCGGCGACAACGGCGACGCCAACGACACCAACGCCACCATCGCCGAGATCGTGAAGTTGCGGGCCGAGCGCGCCCGTCTGCTGGGCTTCGCCAACCACGCCGAATGGCGGATGCAGGACACCATGGCCAGGACGCCGGCGGCGGCCATGGACCTGATGAACCGGGTCTGGGCCCCGGCCAAGGCGCGGGTGGCGGAAGAAGTCGCCGACATGCGCGCCATCGCCGGCCACGAAATCGAGCCGTGGGACTACCTCTACTACGCCGAGAAGGTCCGGAAGCAGAAGTACGACCTCGATCAGAACGAGCTGAAGCCCTATTTCGAGCTGAACAACGTCAAGCGCGGCGCCTTCTACATGGCCGGTCGCCTGTACGGCTACGAGTTCACGCCGCTCCCCAGGGGGACGGTCCCGGTCTTCCATCCGGACGTCGAGGTGTTCGAGGTCACGAACAAGGCCGACGGCAGCCATGTCGGCCTGTTCTATTCCGATGACTTCGCCCGCGCGGGCAAGCGGTCGGGGGCGTGGATGACCACCTACCGGTCCTATTCGACCTTCGACGGGGTCGATAACGTGCTGGCGTCGAACAACAACAACTTCATCAAGGCCGAGGGCGACGAGCCGATCCTGATCTCGCTGGACGACGCCGCCACCCTGTTCCACGAGTTCGGCCACGCCCTGCACTACCTGTCGTACCGGATCACCTACCCGGCCCTGGGGGTGACGCCGCGCGACTACGTGGAATATCCGTCGCAGGTGCACGAGCACTGGGTGCTGAGCCGGCCGATCCTCGACGGCTATATGAAGCACGTCGAGACCGGCCAGCCGATGCCGCAGTCGCTGGTCGACAAGATCGAGGCGGCCAACACCTTCAACCAGGGCTATGAGACGGTCAGCTACCTGTCGTCGGCTCTCGTGGACATGGACCTGCACACGCGGGCGACGCCGCCGACCGACATCGACGCCTTCGAGCGCGAGAGCCTGGCCCGCATCGGCATGCCCAAGGAGATCGTGATGCGGCACCGCCTGCCGCAGTTCAATCACCTGTTCACGTCGGACGCCTATTCGGCCGGCTATTACAGCTACCTGTGGTCCGAGGTCATGGACGCCGACACCTGGGCCTATTTCGAGGAGTCGGGCGACGTCTTCAATCCGGACATCGCGGCCCGCTACAAGTCGATCATCCTGTCCGAAGGCAACACCACCGACCGGAGCGAGGCCTACCGCCGCTTCCGCGGCCGCGACCCGGACGTGGCGGCCCTGCTGAAGGTGCGGGGTTTCCCGACTTCGTAGGGGCCCTATCGCCCTTCGGGCTGCTTGAGGGCGCCGCGCGAACCGCGGGTGCGAAACGGAAGGGCCGGCGGAGCGATCCGCCGGCCTTTCCTTTGCTCAGCCGCTGTTGCGCAGGCCCGCGGCGACGCCGTTCAGGGCCAGCAGGATGCCCTCGCGGACGCGGGGATCGTCGTCGCCGGCGCGGCGGCGGCGGATCAGCTCGATCTGCACATGGTTGAGCGGCTCCACATAGGGCATGCGCAGGCGGATCAGCCGATCGAGTTCGGGCTGGCCGGCCAGCAGGGCGTCCTGGCCGGTGATGGCCAGCACCGCCGCCTCTGTCTTCTCCCATTCTGCGACGATCGCCCCGTGAACGCGGTCGGCCAGCGCCCGATCGGGGACCAGCGAGGCGTAGCGGCGGGCGATGGTCATGTCGGCCTTGGCCATGACCATCTCCATGTTCTGGACCAGGGTGCGGAAGAACGGCCAGTCGCGGGCCATGACCCGCAGCTCCTCCAAATCCGCGACCTCGACGGCCGAGCCGAAGCCGAACCAGCCAGGCAGCATGACGCGGGACTGGCTCCAGCTGAACACCCATGGAATGGCGCGCAGGTCCTCGATGGCGGGCGAGGCGGTGCGCGAGGCCGGGCGCGAACCGATCTTCAGGTCGGCGATCTCGACGATCGGGGTGGCGGCGCGGAAATAGTCGACGAAGCCGGGCGTCTCGTAGACCAGCGCCCGGTAGGCGGCCATCGACGCCCGGGACAGGGCCCGCGCGGTATCGCCATGCCGTTCGCTGAAGGTCTGGTCCGCCGGCGGCCTCAGCGAGGCCAACAGGACGCCGCAGGTCAGGGCGTCGAGGTTGCGCCGGGCCACGTCGGGCTCGCCGTATTTGTTGGCGATGACCTCGCCCTGTTCGGTGACGCGGATGCGGCCGGCGACTGTGCCCTGCGGCTGGGCCACCACTGCCGAGAAGCTGGAGCCGCCGCCCCGGCCGACCGCGCCGCCGCGGCCGTGGAACAGCTGCAGCCGCAGTCCCGCCGCGTCGGTGACCTGCAGCAACGCCCGCGACGCCTCGTGCAACTCCCAGGTCGAGGTCAGGTAGGAGCCGTCCTTGTTCGAGTCGGAATAGCCGATCATCACCTCCTGCACCCCGCGGGCGCGGGCCACGGCGAGGGCGGACGGCTCCTTCAGAAGCCGCTCCAGCGTCGGCTTCGAGGCTCGCAGGTCGTCGATCGTCTCGAACAGCGGGGCCGCCTGGATCGGGCAGGCGGCCGGGTCTTCCGGGCGATAGAGTCCCACCTCCCGGAGCAGCAGATAGACCTCCAGCAGGTCGGAGGGGGCGTCGGTCTTGGAGACCACATGGGTGCGGATCGCCTGCGGTCCGAACAGGCGCAGCGCCTCGGCGGCGGCCTCGAGGATGCCGCGCTCCTTGAGGGTCTCGTCGGCATAGGTCGCGTACGGACTGAACAGCAGCCGGCCCGAGGCCAGTTCCGCCGACAGCAGGGCCAGCCGGGCCTCCTCGTCGAGCGCGCGATAGTCGGCGCAGACGCCGGCGACCCTGAGCAGGTCGGCGACGACCCGCTCGTGCACATCGGCGTTCTGGCGCAGGTCCAGCGTGGCCATGTGGAAGCCGAACACGTCCACGGCCGTGAGCAGCCGCGACAGACGGTCGTCGGCGAACACCGCCCCATGGTTGGCGACCAGGCTGTCGCGCAGCACGGCCAGATCGGCGCGGAAGGCGTCGGGGCCGGAATAGGGTTCGGCCGCGAACCTCGCCGCCCGGTGCGTCGGCTGCCCCGTCAGCACCGGATGGGTCGCCGCCAGCCGGGCGTAGATTTCGCTGAGCGCGCGGCGGTAGGGCTCGTCGGCGCGATGCGGCGAGCGATCGCCGGACGCCTCGGCCAGGGCGGCCAGTTCGGGCGAGACGGCGCTCATCGAGCCGGACAGGCTGAGCTCCGCGCCGAGGGCGTTGACCTCGTCCAGATAGTGGCGAAGCGCCGCGCGGGCCTGGCTGCGGAAGGCGGCGGACAGGACCGCGCCGTCGACATTGGGGTTGCCGTCGCGGTCGCCGCCGACCCAGCTGCCGATCCGGATGAAGGGGGCCAGTTCCGGCGCGTCGAGACGCCTGCGCCAGTCCGCCAGCTGGGCCGGCGCGACGTGCAGGAAAACCCGCTCCAGGAAGGAGACGACGGTGTCGATCTCGTCCTGCACCACCAGGCCGGCCTGACGGACCAGCCGGGTGGCCCACAGAATGACCGTCTGGCGGCGCAGGCCGGCCATCAGCACCTCGGGCGCGCAGGCGAGATCGTTCTGGTCACAGGCGTCGAGCAGGTCGGAGACGGCGGTGATGCGGTCGATGACGCTCTTGCGCCGCACCTCGGAGGGGTGAGCGGTGAGAACCGGCGAAATCAGCGCCCCGGCCAGAAGATCGCGCGCGGCGGTCTCCGGGACCCCGGCCTCCGACAATCGCTGCAGGGCCCCCTCGGGGGTGTCGGCGCGGGCGCCGGCCGCGGCCTGCTCCCGGGCCCGTCGTCTGCCCGCCCGGTCTTCGGCGACATTGGCGAGCAGGGAGAAGACCGCGAACCCGTGCGCGAGGCCGACCGCCTGGTCGAGCGACAGCTCGCCCAGCAGTTGCTCCAGCCGGGCGGCGTCGTCGGCGCCCTCGTGGCGGTGCCAGGCGACCGAGGCCTGCCGGACGGCTTCGATGCGGTCGTAGAGATCCTGCCCGCCCTCGTCGCGGATCACCTCGCCGAGCAGTCCGCCCAGCAGGCGCACCTCGTCGCGCAGTCGGTCGTCGGCGGGCTGGATCATGGCGGTTTCCGGAGGACGTTCGAACCTTGGGCGGCGGGCGGCGGCTTGGCCAGCCCCGCCGCGCCCTGCAGGGATCAAACCGGGCGTCAGGGGGTTGGTTCTGCGAAAGGAGACATCGACATGGAAGCATTTCCCTGGGGCATCGTCATCGTCGGCGGCCCCCTGCTCCTCGGCCTCGCCCTGCTCTGGGCCATGCTCCGCAGCCGCAAGGCCTCCAATCAGGCCGATCCGGACACCCCGTCCGACGATCCGTCCAAGGGGATGTAAGGCGGCGGCCGCCTACGGCTTGCAGCGAAGGTAAATCTCGCGTCTCAATCCGCACGACCGCTGTCAGCGCACAGGCACGGGTCGTGGAGGCCAGTATGGGCGTGATCCGGTTGATTCTGGCAGCCTTCGCGGCGGTTTGTGTCGCTTGCGGCGGAACGCTGGCGTGGGCGGATACCTGGCCCCCCCCGACCGTGAAGACCTATATGTCGAGCAGTGGCGAAGTCCGGTTCACTGTCACCCCCCGAGCCATCATGGGACCGTTGGCCTATTTCGAGGACAAGGTCGACGGCGTCGAGCCGGCGGGGCAGGTTCCTGGCAGACCGCCCCAAGCTGGCGGCAGGCTCGAACGGCGCGACCCGTCCGGTCAATGGGAGCCCGTCTGGGACAAGCCGCTGGTCAACGACGTTTCACCTGTCTCGGCGCTCGTGTCGGACGGAGGCGAGTATGTGGCGACTTTCGACAACTGGCACAGCACCGGCTGGGGCGATGACGCGGTAGTCATCTACAATGACCAGGGCGAAACCGTCCGGTCCATGGGGCTGACGGACTTCCTTCCGCAGGCATATTTCGAGGCCCTGCCGAGAACGGTGAGCTCGATCTGGTGGGGCGGCGATCATCGTATCGAGGGCGACCAGCTGATCCTCCAGGTCGTCATTCCGACAGGCTCCGCTGGCTCGGAGAGAGCCTATCTCGAGATTGCTGTCGACCTGCGAACGGGACAGGTCCAAACGCCTGCCGGAGCTGCCTGGGAGAACGCGCTCCGGGCCGCAGATGCGGTCAACGCGGGGCGGGAAGAAGCAGAAGCGGCGTGGAGGGCGACACGGATCGCTCCGTTGACCGGTCCGGTGGAGAACACCGAGCGAGCCTGGCATGGCTACCTCAGGGAAGCCTTTTATCGCCTGTACGACGGGGAGGAGGAGATCGTGAGCACGGCAACCCAGGTTCTTCGGCCGCCGTCCGCCGACGACTACGCCCCGACGCTGCTCTATCTGCGCGATGCTTTGCTGGCCCGCAAGTACGATGGGAACGTGGCGATCGGGTCGATGTCGGAGCCGAATCTGTCGGACGTGCTGATAGAAGTGGGCGCGGAGATTCCGCCGGGGAGCCTTGCCGGCGTCACGCTCTACATCGCCGTCACGGATTCGGCCTGGCCGGCGATCTGGGATGCATTGAGCCGCAGCGGCGCGGAGGTCCGACAGATCGATCCGACCGAACCGATCCCCCAGCGGCCAGATCGAATGCCCGAGTAGCCGCCTGTATCCGGCTCAAGGCGCTTGTCGCCTTGCCTCCACCCCCCTTTTCCGCCATAAGCCGCCGCTTCCGACGCAAGTGAACCTCGCGTCTCCACCGGGACGACCCCTGTTTCGACAGGACGAGCCCGGCGAGAACCCTCCGCCGACGTGATCGTCGCCGGAGGCGATATCGCTATGGAGACCGTGCCGCCCGTCGCAACGAGGTAGTGAATGTTCGAGGCTCTGAACGAGCGGCTGACAGGCGTCTTCGACCGGATCACCGGGCGCGGCGCCCTGTCCGAAAAGGACGTGGCCGAGGCGATGCGCGAAGTGCGCGTGGCGCTGCTCGAGGCCGACGTCGCCCTGCCCGTCGTCAAGGACTTCATCGCCTTCGCCACCGAACGCGCCACCGGCGAGGACGTCATCCGTTCGGTCAAGCCGGCCGACCAGGTGGTCAAGATCGTCTATGACGGTCTGGTCGAGATGCTGGGCGGCGAGGAGCCGGTCCCGCTCAACCTGAACGCCACGCCGCCGGCCGTGATCCTGATGTCCGGCCTGCAGGGCTCGGGCAAGACCACGACCTCGGCCAAGCTGGCGCTGCGGCTGACCAAGTTCGACCGCAAGAAGGTCATGATGGCCTCGCTGGACACCCGCCGTCCGGCGGCGATGGAACAGCTGGCCACGCTGGGCAAACAGATCGAGGTGCCGACCCTGCCGATCGTGGCCGGCGAGAGCCCGGTCCAGATCACGAGGCGGGCGCTGCAGTCGGCCAAGCTTCAGGGCTTCGACGTCCTGATCCTCGACACCGCCGGCCGCATCACGCTGGACGAGGCCCTGATGGCCGAGGTGGCCGAGGTGGCCGCCGTGTCGAAGCCGGTCGAGACCCTGCTGGTCGCCGACAGCCTGACCGGTCAGGACGCGGTGCGCACGGCGAAAGCCTTCCACGAGCGGCTGCCGCTGACCGGCCTGGTGCTGACCCGCGCCGACGGCGACGGCCGCGGCGGGGCGATGCTGTCGATGCGGGCCGTCACCGGCCTGCCGATCAAATACCTCGGCGCCGGCGAGAAGGTCGACGCGCTGGAGGTGTTCGACGCCCGCCGCGTCGCCGGCCGCATCCTCGGTCAGGGCGACATCGTCGCCCTCGTCGAGAAGGCGTCGCAGGAGCTGGACGCGTCCAAGGCCGAGGCCATGGCGCGCAAGCTGGCCAAGGGCCAGTTCGACCTCAACGACCTCGCCGCCCAGCTGCAGCAGATGAAGCGGATGGGCGGGCTGCAGGGCATCATGGGCCTGCTGCCGGGCGTGGCGAAGATGAAGGCCCAGATGGCCAGCGCCAACGTCGACGACCGCATGATCGCGCGCCAGGAAGCCATCATCAGCTCGATGACCAAGGCCGAGCGCAAGAAGCCCGACCTGCTCAACGCCAGCCGCAAGAAGCGCGTCGCCGCCGGGGCCGGGGTCGAGGTCCAGGAGATCAACCGCCTGCTCAAACAGCACCGGCAGATGGCCGACATGGTCAAGTCGATGTCCAAGGGCGGCGGCAAGGGCCTGAAACAGATGGCCGCCGCCATGGGCATGCCCGGAATGGGCGGCGGCGGGGCCGGCGACATGGCCCGCCTCAAGGCGCTGGGCGGCGGCAAGATGCCGGAACCCACGGCCGAAGACATGAAAGCCATCCAGGACCGGCTCGCCGGCCTCGGCGGCGGACAACTGCCAGGAGGCCTTCCGGGCCTGCCCGGCTTCCCTCCCAAGAAAAACTGATTTCGTAGAAAGAGACTGAAAATGCTTAAGATTCGTCTGGCCCGCGGCGGCGCCAAGAAGCGCCCCTACTACTATATCGTCGTCGCCGACTCCCACTCGCCGCGCGACGGCAAGTTCATCGAGCGCGTCGGCTCCTACAACCCGATGCTGCCGCGCGACGGCGAGCAGAAGCGCGTCACCCTGAAGACCGACCGGATCTCGGAATGGCTCGCCAAGGGCGCCCAGCCGACCGATCGCGTGGCTCGCTTCCTGAGCCAGGACGAGGCTCTGGCCGGCAAGGTCAAGTGGACCCAGTCCAACAACCCGAACAAGGCGCAGCCGGGCAAGAAGGCCCAGGAACGCGCCGCCGAGCGCGCCCAGCGCGAAGCCGACCGCGCCGAGGCCGAAGCCGCCGCCAAGGCCGAGGCCGCCGAAGCCGCCGCCCGCGCCAAGGAAGAGGCCAAGGCCGCCGCCGAAGCCGCCAAGAACGCTCCGGCCCCCGAGCCCGAAGCCGCCGCTGAAGAGGCCCCGGCCGCTGAAGCCGCTGCGGAAGAAGCGCCGGCTGCTGAAGTGACGGAAGAAGCGCCGGCCGAAGCCGCCGCCGAAGAGGCCCCGGCCGCCGAAGCGACCGAAGAAGAGAAGACCGAGGCCTAAGGGCTCCGGCTTCCGCTCCGGCGGAACGAGACGATCGGAAAGCAGCGTCCGGACCCGGGCGCTGCTTTTCTGTTATCGGAACGGACAAACAGCGAGGCGGCCATGGCCACCGACAGCAAGCTCATCCTCATCGGCCAGATCGCCGGCGGGTTCGGGGTCAAGGGCGAGGTGCGGGTTACGGCGTACACCGCCGAGCCGATGGCCCTGCTGTCCTACGGTCCGCTGCTGCGCGCCGACGGTTCGGTGGGCCTGACGCTGACCTCGGCGCGGCCGGACAAGAACGGCGTCGTCGGACGGGCGAAGGAGATCGCCACCAAGGAACAGGCCGACGCCCTGCGCGGGCTCAAGCTGCACATTCCGCGCGACCGCCTGCCCGAGCCGGACGAGGACGAATTCTACCTGACCGATCTGGTCGGGCTGCAGGCGCGTGATCCGGCCGGCGTGGTCATGGGGACGGTGAAGTCGGTGCAGAATTTCGGGGCCGACGACATGCTGGAGATCGCCCCCGCGGCGGGGGGACCGACCTGGTACCTGCCGTTCACGAGGGACGCCGTGCCCGACCTGCATCTCGCCGAGGGCTGGCTGTTGGCGGTGCGCCCGAGCGAGATCGGCGAGCGCGAACCCGACTGACCGGTCAGGCGTTTTGACGGCATGCCCTCCGCCGTCATCCGCCGCTTCAGTTATGACGAACCGCATCGCCGGTTGCGGGTGACCTTCACCAGCGGCGACATCTACGACTATGAATCGGTGCCGCCGGACGTCGTGGAGGACTTCAGGGCGGCTCCGTCCAAGGGACGGTTCTTCGGTCCCAACATCCGCGATCGCTACCCGTATCGCCGCGTCGAGAAGGCGCTCCGGCCCCATTAAGCCCCATCCCGTCGCGCTTTCGCGCGGCCGCGAACCATGTCTATGGTGGCGCTTCAGGATCAATCGGAGTGATCTGGATGCGCCGGACCGTTGTCGCCCTGCTGGCCGTGGCCGCCCTCGTCGCGGGCTGTGGACAGGCCGCCGAAACGCCCGCCGCCGAACCGGCGGACGCCCCCGCGCCCGAAATGCCCGCCGACGCTCCGCCGCAGGAGGAGGTCGATCCGGCCGTGCTCGCCACGCCGGCCGGGGAGCCCGGGTCCTGCCTGGACGAAATCGGCCAGGCCGCATCGGCCCGACTGGTCGAGCGCTGCATCGCCGTCAGCCCGGCCACCCATCCACCCTGCAACGTTGCCAATCCCTGCGCCATGATCCAGGGCGAGATCGACCGCGCCTGCGGCCAGTACGGCCCGGAAGAGACGAAGCCGGCCGAATGCAGCGCTTAACGGTTCCTAGAGCCTGAAACCCTAGTCTGGCGGACCATGACACCCGTCCAGACGCCCCCCGACCTGCGCGCCCTGACCACGCTGCGGTTTCTCGCGGCCCTGTGGGTGGTGCTGTTTGCGGCCTGGCCGCATCTGGACGTGGCCTTCACGCCGATTGCGGTGACGAAGGGCTATCTCGGCGTCGAGGTGTTCTTCGTCCTGTCCGGCTTCATCCTCAGCCACGTCTATCTGGAGGCGGCGGGACGCGGCCGCGCCGGCGGCTTCAGCTATCGCGGCTTCCTGTGGGCGCGGGTGGCGCGGGTCTATCCGCTGCATCTGGTCACCCTGGCCGGCATGATCGGCCTCGGGGTCGCGGCCACCTTCGCCGGCCTGACGGTCAGCGAGAGCCTGCTCGACTGGCGTTCCCTGCCGGCGCATCTGAGCCTGACCCACGCCTGGGGGCTGGCCTCCAGCGCCGCCTTCAACCACCCGTCGTGGTCAATCTCGGCCGAATGGTTCGCCTATCTGAGCTTCCCGGCCTACGCCTTCGTGGCCTGGCGCATGCGCGAACGGCCGGTTCTGGCCACGGCCATCGCCGCCGGCGCCGCCCTGGCGCTGTACGCGGCGTTCGAGCCGCTGGCCGGCTTCTCCCTGACCGAGGCGACCTTCCGCTGGGGCGCGCTCAGGATCGTGCCGTGCTTCGCCCTCGGCTGCGCCCTCTATCTGATCCACCGTCGCGCGCCCGTGCGCCATGGCGGCCAGATCGCCCTCGCCTGCGGGATCGGCCTGCTGGCCAGCGCCTCTCTGGGTCTGTGGGATCCGGTGGTGGTGCTGTTCGCGGGCGGATTGATCCTCGGCCTCGGCGGACTGGACAACGCCCGGGCCGGCGCCTTCGCCTCAAAGGCGGGCGTGTATCTCGGCGAGATTTCCTACTCGATCTACATGGTCTGCGCGCCCGTCCTGCTGCTGGGCGTCAACGTCGCAGCGAGGCTGACCGGCGCCGACGACAAGAAGCTTCACGTCATTGTGTGGCTGGCGGTTCTGGCGGTGATTCCGGTGGCGGCGGCGGTGACCTACCACCTGGTCGAACGCCCCGCCCGCAAGGCTTTGCGAGGGCTCGCGGCCCGCTACGGCGCAGGTTCGGCCGCTGCCATCCCGCAGGCGAATTCGCCCGAAAGGGTTCTTCAACCCTCGGAAACTATCGTCTAAGGCTAAGTCACTGAGGCAGGTCGGGACCGCGCCAGCATGATGAAACGGCTCACAGCCGCCGCGGTTGCGGCGACCCTCGGATTTTTCGCGCTGGCCGGCACAGCCCCCGTCGCGAAGGCCGGCGAGCCCTACTGGCAGTGCGTGACCTTCGCCCGGATGTTCTCCGGCATCGAGATCTTCGGCGACGCCCACACCTGGTGGTCGCAGGCCCAGCAGCGATTCCAGACCGGTCAGCGGCCCCAGACCGGCGCTGTGCTGGCCTTCCAGCCCGTTGGCCGGATGAGCCGCGGCCACGTCGCCGTCGTCTCGGAGATCCTGACCGACCGCGTCATCCGCGTCACTCACGCCAACTGGGGCGGCAGCCGCGGCAAGGTCGAGGAGAACGTCACCGTCATCGACGTCTCCGACGAGGGCGACTGGAGCGCGGTCAAGGTCTGGTACAATCCGATCGATGACCTGGGCAGCACCGTGTATCCGACCTGGGGCTTTATCTACAAAGCCCCGGCCCGGCCTTCGGACGGCCTGCTCATGGCCTCGGTCCCGGCCGCCGACGGCCAGCCCTGACCGCCTGATCCTCGGCCCTGGCCGTTGAAACGGCCCCGCTTGACCCGGCCGATCGTCCCGCGCTCCATGCCGTCTGAACCGGAGAGTCCCATGCGCGCCCTCGCCCTGACCGCCGTCGCCGTCCTCGTCCTGACCGCCTGTTCGCCGGCGGCGGAAGCGCCCGAGGCCCCGGAGCCGGCGCCTGAGCCGGCGCCGGTCCTGTCCGGCATCGACCTGACCCAGCCGTTGCGGGCGCTGGGCAATGAACCGTTCTGGGCCGTGGAGCTGACGGGGTCGGAGCTGGTCTATTCCGGCGTCGATCGGCCCGAACAGCGCGCGCCGCAGGGCGCGCCGGCCGTCCGGGGCACCATGGCCGTCTGGGAGGCGACGAC
>DASRXE010000157.1:0-2963 GCA_035654315.1 Brevundimonas sp. | reverse complement strand
CGCGAGGTCCTCGATCTCTTTTTCCGTCAGCTCCCCCGGCACGATGGTCACCGGCAGCTTGCGCCCGGTGAAGCTCGCGCCCTGTTTGACCACGGCGGCGACCAGCGGCCCCGGCGCGCTGGAACCGGCCGCCAGCACCAGGATCTTGATGTCGGGGTCCTCGCCGACGACCTTGCGGATGCAGGCCTGCGGCTCGCCCCGCTCGATCAGCAGGATCGGGGTCGAGCCGGACCGCTCGGCCGCCTCGGCCGCCCAGCCGTTGAGCGTGGTCTCGGCCTCGGCCCGCGTCTGACGCTCGATCTCCTCGCGGACCCCGGCCCAGTGGGCGTCCGAGGCCGCCGCCGGAATGATCCTCAGCATGACCAGATGGCCGCCGGTCGAGCGCGCCCGCCGCGCCGTATAGCGCAGGGCCGCCTCGAACTCGGGACTGTCGTCGACGACGACCAGGAACTTGCGCGGCATCGGCGGCCTCTCCCTCAGCCCGGGCACGCTAGCAGATCAGGACCCGGCGCGCGAAGCGCCCAGGCTGCGTCGGGTCGTGACCCGAAGGGCGGCGCGTAACAGTCAGGTCCCGAAGGGCCGATGACCGCAGCCCACCAAAGCCCGGCGTCCTCAGCTTGCTGAGGACGCGATTTCCCGAATCACGCTGTTGGCGATGGTCAGCTTGGCGAAGGTCCAGCCTGAGCCCGAGGCCTCGATCTCGTCGACCGAGGCGCGGACGCCCTCGACCGTCTTCAGGCGCGGCCCGATCCAGCGGTCCACGGCCTGCTCCGCCGACTTTTCGCCGCCCCCGACCGAGGCGTCGGCCGAACGGGCCACCGCCCGGGTCAGCACGACCTGCTCGTTCATCAGGTCCTCGATCAGGCGACGCACCGCCAGCCGGTCGAAATGATCGGCCGAGGGCACCGCCCCCGCCGCCGCGCGCAGCCGGTCGAAATCGAAGGCCGCCCCGACCTGGTGGTACAGGGTGGCCATGGCCGGCTCGGGCCAGCCGGCCTCCCGGGCGAGGTCGCCGATGTCCGCCGTGGCCACCAGCGGCCGCAGCATGGCGAAGTCGCGGGCCATCGCCTTGGGCGCGCCATAGCCGGTGAAGGCGGCGATGCGGGCCTCGAGCCGGTCGCGTTCGAAGCGGGACAGCACGGCGCCGCCGGCCGCCCGCAGCGCGTCCGCGGCCGGACGGTAGGCGGAGATGAGGCCGTCGACGGACGCGCCGTCGCGCATCGCGCGGCGGGCCAGCCAGAAGGTCTGGCGGCGCAGCACCGTCGAGATTTCGCGATAGAGGGCGGTCTGGGCCTCGGCGGGTATCTTCAGGTCCAGCCCGGAGACCTGGTCCCAGGCCTCGTCGAGCCGGAACACCTGCCGCGCCGCCTCGAAGGCGATCACCAGAGCCGCCGTGTCGCACTGGGCCGACAGGCGCAGCCTTTCCGGGAAGGTCGGGCCGCACATATTGACGATCTCGTTCGACAGGATGGTCGAGACGATCTCGCGCTTCAGCCGGTGGCGCTGCATGTCCGCCTCGAACTTCGCCAGCGGATCGGGGAAGTAGCGGACCAGGGTCTTCTTGAAGAAGGCGTCGTCCGGCGCGTCCGAGGCGACGATGTCGTCGAACAGCTCCAGCTTCGAATAGGCGGTCAGCACCGCCAGTTCGGGCCGGGTCAACGCCGTGCCGGCGGCCTTCATCTCGGCCAGCTTGAGATCGTCGGGCAGGCCCTCGACCTTGCGGTCCAGCTTACCCTTGCCCTCGAGCCACTGCATGAAGCGCTGCTGCGAATCCAGCGCCTCGGCCCCCTCGGCCTGCTGCAGGGTCAACGCCAGCGTCTGGTCGTAGTTGTGGACCAGCACCTTCAGCCCGACCTCCTCGGTCATCGAGGCCAGCAGGGCGTTGCGGTCCTCCGCCTTGAGCGCGCCCGAGGCGATCGCCGCCCCGGTCAGGATCTTGATATTGACCTCGTGGTCGGAGCTGTCGACCCCGGCCGAATTGTCGATGGCGTCGGTGTTGATCCGGCCGCCCAGCCGCGCGAAGGCGATGCGTCCGGCCTGGGTCATGCCCAGGTTGGCGCCCTCGCCGATGACCTTGGCGCGCACCTCCAGCCCGTCGATGCGGATGGCGTCATTGGCCTTGTCGCCGACCTGCAGGTCGCTTTCGCCGGCCGCCTTCACATAGGTGCCGATGCCGCCGAAATAGAGCAGCTCGACCGGCGCCTTCAGGATCGCCTGCATCAGGGTCGCCGGATCGACCTTGTCCTCGGCGATGTCCAGCGCCGCCTTGATCTCGGGCGTCAGGTCGATCGACTTGGCCGAACGCGGGAAGACGCCGCCGCCCTTCGAGATCTTCTTCTTGTCGTAGTCCTGCCAGGTCGAGCGCGGCAGTTCGTACAGCCGCACCCGTTCGGCCCAGGACGTGGCCGGATCGGGGTTGGGATCGATGAAGATGTCGCGGTGGTCGAAGGCGGCGACCAGCTGCGTGGCCCTGGACAGCATCATGCCGTTGCCGAACACGTCGCCGCTCATGTCGCCGACGCCGACGGCGGTGAACGGCTCGGTCTGGATGTCCTTGCCCATCTCGCGGAAGTGGCGTTTGACCGCCTCCCACGCGCCGCGGGCGGTGATGCCCATCTCCTTGTGGTCGTAGCCGGCCGAGCCGCCGCTGGCGAAGGCGTCGTCCAGCCAGTAGCCGTAATCGGCCGAAATGCCGTTGGCGATGTCCGAAAAGCTGGCCGTGCCCTTGTCGGCGGCCACGACCAGATAGGGATCGTCGCCCTCCCACATCACCACGTCGGCGGGATGGATGACCGAGCCGTCGGCGGCGATGTTGTCGGTGATGTCGAGCATGCCCGACAGGAAGGTCCGGTAGGCGCGGATGGCCTCGGCCTGCTGGGCGTCGCGGTCGCCGCCGGCGCGCACGATGGCCGGCAGGTGTTTCGGATAGAAGCCGCCCTTGGAGCCGACCGGGACGATGACCG
>DASRXE010000156.1:0-13613 GCA_035654315.1 Brevundimonas sp. | reverse complement strand
GAACCCGCCACCCCTCCCCCGCTCCGGCTGCAGATCGTCGACGCCGGCCCTCGCCGCGCATACCCTGCCCGCATGGCCACCCACCGAACCTTCATCGCCACCTACATCATGGGCAGCGGGCGGAACGGGACGCTCTACACCGGCATGACGGCCAACCTCGTGACCCGGGTGTGGAAGCACAAAAACCACACCTTCCCCGGCTTCACCGACGACCACGCCTGCACCCGCCTGCTCTGGTTCGAGCGCCACGCCTGGGTGACCGCGGCCATCCGGCGCGAGAAGCGGATCAAGAAATGGCTGCGCGACTGGAAGCTGGCGCTGATCGAGCGCGGCAACCCCGGCTGGCTCGACCTCGCCGCCGACTGGTATCCGGAGAACGATCCGGATTGGGTTCCGCCGGCCGAAGAGGATTGAACCTCCCCGCCTCTCGTCATCCTCCGGCAAGCCGCATCTTCGCGGCGCAGACCGGGGGACCCAGCGGCGCGCGTGAGCGCGAAGCTGTCGGGAGCGCCACTGCTGAGCCAGCCTGCGTGAACAGGTCGCCTTCGGCGCCGCTGGGTCCCCCGGTCTCGGCTGCGCCTCGCCGGAGGATGACGAAAGAAAGAAGACGGCATAGCTTGCTGGAACCGATCGCAAGGAAGCGCCGCCGATGACGACCCGCATCCTGATCGTCGCCCTGGTCCTCGCCTGGGTCGCCACCCTCGCCGGGATCGCGTGGCTGATGACCCGGGCGGGCATGCGCCCCCACCACGCGCCCTACCTGCTGACCGACATGGACCTCGTGCTGAAGGCCTGCGCGGCGCTGTCGGTCGTCTCGGCCGCGATCGGCATCATCGGCGTGCGCGCCGGCGCCCGACGCCGCGCCGTGCTCGGCCTTGCCGGCGCCCTCGGGTGGGGCGTGCTGGGCGGCCTTCTTGGCGCGGCGACCGCACGGATCGGGCTGATCGATCTGAACCCGCCGATCCCCTTCTCCGTCTACGCCCCCGGCTACGCCGAGGCGCTCGTCGTTCTGCTGGTCGGCCTGACCGGCGCCCTCCTCGGTCTCGGCCTGCTCAGCCGTCGAAGTTCTCGCTAGGTTGATGGTCACCGCCGTCGTCCTGGCGCTCAAGGGTGAGGGTCGACCGTCCGGGGGCGGCTTCGCCGCCTCCACCAGACGACCCTCGTCCGGCGCTGCGCGCCTCGCAGGCCCTCGTATACGAGCGCCAAGGCTCCCAACGGGAAAGGACCCGCGCAGGACCCGTGACGCTGTGCTGACTGTTCCGGAATCCATAGTCGGGTTCAGCGGAAAACATGCCGCCCTTTCAACACCCTGACCTTTTCCCGACCCGATCTTCCCGCCGCAGGAGAGACCCGTCGTACACTCTCCGTCGCCTCGTCCGGGGCCGGTCTTTGACAATCGCACCCCCGCCTCACCGCCCAGGCGCCGCTCCGCCGAAGTAGACGAGGTAGACTCAATCCACTGTAGACTCCCCCCTCAGGAGTCTACCGCCCCCCGATCCTTTCCTTCGCAAACCGGTCTGTCCTCCCCCATGTCTAACGCCCGGCGCGGCCCGTGCGACGCCGGTCAGGTCCTGGCCGCCGCCGCCCCGACCCGGCCGCTGTCGGCCGCCCGCAAGCGCTGGATTCTCGTCGCCCAGTGCTCGGCTCCAGCCTGACCTTCATCGACGGCTCGGCCCTCGGCGTGGCCCTGACCGCTCCCGCCGTCAGAAGGCCGAATAGAGCGCCTGCTGCAGCCGCATCGCCCTCGGATCGCCGATCAGATGCGGCGACTGGCGGGTCATCACATAGGCCGCCGACAGCCGGGCGTCCGGGTCGGCCCAGACGCAGCTGCCGCCCCAGCCATAGTGGCCGAGCGCCGCCGGACCGGGCCCGAAGATCTCGAGTCCGCGGTTGGCCGTCCACCCCGCCGCCCAGCCCATCACGAACGGCAGCACCCGGTCCTGCCCATGGATGCGCTCCTTGCGCGCCGCCGCCAGCGTCGCCGCCGACAGCACCGCCCGCCCCTCGAACGCCCCCGTCGCGACCACCGCCATGATCCGCGCCAGATCGGCCGCCGTGCCGTGCAGATTGGCCGAAGGGATCTCCATCGTCCGCCACTCGCTGGCCTCGCGCGGCCCCGGCGACGAGCCCTTGTCGAAGAAGGCCGAGCGCTTGACCGGATCCAGAGTCCCGAGACTGGGCGGCGCCGACGGCTTCCTCATCTGCGCCACCCGCCCGTGCTCCGCCTCCGGCAGGCCGATCCACAGGTCCAGCCCGGGGAAGTCCTCGCGCAGCGCCGTCCCCATGCTGCGCCCGTCGACCAGCCGGAACAGCTCGCCGGCCAGGTAGCCGATGGTGATCGGATGATAGCCGCTGGCCGTGCCCGGCTCCCACATCGGCGCCTGGGCGCACAGCCTGTCCAGCACCCGCTTGCGGTCGAACCAGTCGGACGACTCGATGGGCTCGGCGAACCCCGGCAGACCGGCCTGGTGGCTCATCAGCTGGCCGACCGTGATCCCCTCCTTGCCGGCCTGTCCGAAGTCCGGCCAGTAGCGCGCCACCGGCCCCTCGTAGTCCAGCAGCCCCCGCTCGACGCAGGTCGCGATCAGCAGCGCCATCACCGCCTTGCCCGCCGAGAACACCGGCGTCAGCGTGTCCGGTCCATACGCAACCGTCTGCGCCGCATCGGCCCAGCCGCCCCACAGGTCGATCACCGGCTCGCCGTCGATGCAGACGCTGAACCGCGCGCCCCGCTCGTTAAGCCCCTCGGGCGCCTCGGTGAAATTGGCGGCGAAGGCCTCCTTCACGGCGGCGAAGCGCGGCGGGCAGACGCCATGAATGTCAGGCAGGTCGGTCATGCGCCCGTCCTAACGCCCTGCGCCAGCCAGTCCAGCGCCCCCTCCGCCGCCACGACGCCCGACGCCATCGAGGCCTGCAGCAGATACCCCCCGGTCGGCGCCTCCCAATCCAGCATCTCCCCGGCCACGAACACGCCCGGCAGCGCCTTCAGCATCAGCCTCTCGTCCACCGCCTCCAGCCGCACGCCCCCCGCCGACGAAATGGCCCGCGCCAGCCCCTGCACGCCGATCAGGGTCAGCCGCACCGCCTTGATCCGCCGAGCCAGCTTGTCCGCCCCCGCCGGCAGTTCGCCCGGAATCTCGCGCAGCAGGCCGGCCCCGACCGGCGACAGCCCCGCCGCCTTCCTCAGCCAGTTGGAGACGCTGTTCTTGCCGCGCCCTTTCGCCAGCCGCCCGGCCAACGCCTCGACCGACAGGTCGGGCCTCAGATCCACGACCAGCGTCGCCGAGCCGTCGCGCTCGATCGCGTCCCGCAGCGCTGCCGACAGCGCATAAACCGCTCCGCCCTCCAGTCCGTAGCGCGTCACCATGGCCTCGCCCCGCACCGTGGCCTCGCCGAACGTCAGGGCTGCCGGCTTCAGCGGCTGGCCCGCGAACCGGTCGGCGAACACCTGCGACCAAGCCACGTCGAAGCCGACGTTGGACGGCCGGAACGGCGCCGTCGCCACGCCCTGCGCCTCCAGCCCCTCGCGCCAGCCCCCGTCCGAGCCCAGCCGCGGCCAGCTGGCCCCGCCCAGCGCCAGCACCACCGCGGCCGGCCGTTCGACCCTCTCGCCCTGTGGGGTCTCGAACGCCCAGCCGCCGTCGCGCCGCCCGATCCAGCGCGACCGCGTCCGCACCTCGACGCCCAGCTCCGCCAACCGCGCCAGCCACGCCCGCAGCAGCGGCGAGGCCTTCATGGCGCGCGGGAACACCCGCCCCGACGAGCCGGTGAAGGTCGCCTGCCCCAGGCCCTCGGCCCAGCCAATCAGGTGCGTCGGCGAGAACCGCTCCAGCCAACCCGCCACCGTCCCGGCCGCCTCGCCGTAGCGACCGGTGAACCTCTCCAGCGGCTCCGAATGGGTCAGGTTCAAACCACCCCGGCCGGCCATCAGGAATTTGCGCGCCACGGACGGCATGGCCTCGTGCACGACGACGACGGCGCCGGCGCGCGCCAGCCGCTCGGCGGCCGTCAGCCCGGCCGGGCCGGCTCCGATCACATGGATGGTCTGGTCTGGGGAAGTCATGCGGGCCTTCTAGACCGGAACGCACCCCATCGGCATACGCTTCCCTCCCATGAGCGTCGCCTTCACCCGCGAGGAAGACCTGGAGGCCACGGCCGCCGACCTTCCCGACCGTCCGATCTCGCCGCACGCCAACCTCGTCACGCCCGAGGGGCTGGCGCAGATCGAGGCCGCCCTCGCCGCCGCCCGCGCCGCCTACAGCGCCGCCCAGGCCCACGGCTCCATCGAGGCCGACCGCACCGCCATGGCCCGCGCCACCCGCGACCTGCGCTACTGGTCCGCCCGGCGCGCCAGCGCCCAGCTGGTCGAGAGCGCGCCCGACGGCCGCGTCCGCTTCGGCGGCTCGGTGACCATCGAGCGCGAGGACGGCCGCACCCAGACCTGGCGCATCACCGGCGAGGACGAGGCGGACCCGGCGAACGGGTCGGTCAGCCACGTCTCGCCCCTCGCGCGGGCCCTCATCGGCAGGCGGGTCGGCGATGAAGCGACGGTCGCCGGCCAGCCGGTCGAGATTGTCGCCGTCGATTGAACGGTTGTCCCCGGGGCCGGAACGCCCCACCTTGTACGCATCTCGACGCCGCTTGCCGGCGTTGTCCCGGCGCACCCTCGCGTCAGGCGCAGCCGCGCCGGAAAGGAACCCCCGCCGATGGCCCGTAAGCCCAACTACAGCTTCGAACGCATGGAGCGCGAGCGCGCCGACGCCAAGAAGGCCGCCGAGAAAGCCGCCGCCAAGGCCGAAAAACGCGCTGCCGCCAAGGCGGAGAAGTCGGACGAGGAGCCTCAGCCGGAGTAGCCCTCCATCAGGCGGCGTCAGTTGACCGCCGGCGCCCGGGCGGCGAGGCTCGGGGCCTCGACCGACGGACACCGCCATGCTCGCCGCCGCCATCGCCCTGATCCTCGCCGCGTCGCCTCAGCAGGCCTCGCCGTGGGGTCAGTATCAATGGGACAACGGCACGGGCTTCCTGTCCCGCCATTATTTCGAGAACCGCACCGGATTCCCCTCCGGCTACATGCTGGTCAACAGCACGCGCGCCGGGTCGTTCCACTACCTGCTGAACGGGACCGGTCCCGGGTCGGCCTATTTCTGGCAGAACGGGACCGCGAGCGGCTCGGCCTATTTCTGGCAGAACGGCCTCGACGCCGGCAGCCGGCACTACTGGTACAACGGTAGCGGTTGCCTGAGCGAGTTCGGCTGGCGCAACGGCGCCGCCTGCACAGGCGGCGAGACGCTGGTGCTGCAGGTTCTCTGCATCGCCCAGGCCGTCGACATTGATCCGTGCCGCGCGATCAACGCCCGGCTCGACGACCACCTGTCGCGCGACATTCACCCATGGAGCGGCGCTCCGGGAGCATCGACCGAGACGATCGCCCGGATGCGCGAACGCATCGATTGAGCCAACCGGCCGCGCGCGCGTTCACCTCCACGTCAAGCGACGGAGGCGCGGGTGCGCGGTGAGCTGGAGACCTACAAGAAGAAGCGCAATTTCGGCGACACGCCCGAGCCGAAGGGCCGCAAAGGCAAGGCCCGCAAGTCCGGCCTCACCTTTCTGATCCAGCGCCACGCGGCCACGCGGCTGCACTACGACTTCCGCATCGAGCTGGACGGGGTGCTCAAGTCCTGGGCGGTGACCAAGGCGCCCTCCCGCGATCCCTCGGTCAAGCGGCTGGCGGTCGAGGTCGAGGATCATCCGCTCGATTACGGCAGCTTCGAGGGAACCATCCCGGCCGGCAACTACGGCGCCGGCACGGTGCAGATGTGGGACCGCGGCACCTGGGAGCCGCAGGAGGACGACATCGAGGCCGCCTTCGCCCGCGGCAGCGTCAAGATGATCGTCCATGGCGAGCGGCTGCAGGGCAAATGGGCGCTGATCCGCATGAAGAGTGACCGCGGAAAGCCGTCGAAGCGCAACAACTGGCTGCTGATCAAGGAGAAGGACGAATACGCCGTGCCCGGCGAGGGCGACGCCAATATGGAGATCGACGCCTCGGTGACCACCGGTCGCAGCCTGGCCGAGATCGCCGAAGGCCGGAAGCAATGGGGCTCGCCGAAGAAGACGGAACGCAAGGCCCCGCCCAAGCCGGAACCCCGCCCCGCGGTCGCCAACAAGGCGTCAAAACCGCACCCCTTCGTCCCCATCCAGCTGTGCAAGATCGCCGACTATCCGCCGCAGGGGGGCGGCTGGGCCCACGAGATCAAGTTCGACGGCTATCGCCTGCAGGTCGCCTCGGGCGGCGGCAAGGCCACCGTGCGTACCCGCAAGGGCCTCGACTGGTCCGACAAGTTTCCCGAGCTGGCCGCCGATGCGGCGCAGTGGCCGGACGCCGTGGTCGATGGCGAGCTGTGCGCCCTGGCCGAGAACCACATGCCGGACTTCTCGGCCCTGCAGGCGGCGATCTCCAGCGGCGACACCGGCGAGCTCGTCTATTTCGCCTTCGACCTGCTGTTCGAGGGGCCGGAGGACCTGCGCAAACTGCCGCTGTCGCACCGCAAGGCGCGGCTGCAGGCCTACATCGACCGCATCCCGAAGAAGGCGCGCGACCGTATCCGCTACGTCGATCATTTCGCCACCACCGGCCAGGCCATTCTCGAGAGCGCCTGCCGCATGGATCTGGAAGGCGTCATCTCCAAGAAGCTCGACGCGCCGTATCAGGCCGGCCGCTCGACGAGCTGGCTGAAGTCCAAATGCCGCGGCGGCGACGAGGTCGTCATCGGCGGCTGGACCTCGGAAGGGCCGCGCTTCCGTTCGCTGATCGTCGGCGTCCAGGACGAGGACGCGAAACAGGGCTCCGGCCTGCGCCATCTCGGCCGGGTCGGCACCGGCTACAACCAGACCCTGCTCAAGACCCTGCTGCCCAAGCTCAAGGCGGCGGAGACCGACAAGAGCCCCTTCGTCGGCAAGGGGGCGCCGAAGAAGTCCCGCGCCGGGGGCGTCACCGTCCACTGGACGAAGCCGGTGCTGGTCGCCGAGGTCGAACACGGCGGCTACACCGACACCGGCTCGCTGCGTCAGGCGGCCTTCAAGGGGCTACGCGAGGACAAGCCGCCGTCGGAGGTGACCGAGCGGCCGCACGCCCCCGCCGATCCCGCGAAGGAGCCCGGCAGGCATTCGTCGGCGGCGCCACTGGCCATGCCGGGCGAACGCCGGGGCGCCGGCAAGGGCAAGCTGGTCGTCGCGGGGGTGACCATCTCCAACCCCGACAAGGTGCTGTGGCCCGCCGTCGACGGTCGGCCGGCGATCACCAAGGCCGAGCTGGTTCGCTACTATGAAATGGCGGCCGAACGCCTCCTGCCCCATGTCGCCGACCGGCCGGTGTCCGTCATCCGCGCCCCGGAAGGCATCGGCGGCGAGCGCTTCTTCCAGCGTCACGCGATGCCCGGATCAAACCCGCGGCTGAAGCTGATCGATGTCAAGGAGCGCAAGCCCTACATCGGCGTCGTCGACGTCGGCGGCCTCGTCGCCATCGGACAGTCGGGCGGACTCGAGCTGCACCCCTGGGGCTGCAAGCCGGGCGACCCGGAGACGCCGGAGCAGATCACCTTCGACCTCGACCCCGACGAGGGGCTCGACTTCAACGACGTCATCGCCGCCGCGAAGACGATGAAGAAGGAGCTGGAGGGGCTGGGCCTCAACCCCTTCGTCAAGACCACCGGCGGCAAGGGGCTGCACGTCGTCGTCCCCATACTCGCCGACGCCCGCAGCCGCATCGAATGGGACCAGTGCAAGGCCTTCGCCAAGGAGGTCTGCGAGATCGTCCGCCGTCGCGAGCCCGACCGCTTCACCACCACCATCGCCAAGAAGGCGCGAGGCGGGAAGATCTTCCTCGACTATCTGCGCAACGGGCGCATGGCCACGGCGGTCGCTCCGTGGTCGCCGCGCGCCCGCCCCGGCGCAGGGATCGCCTTCCCGCTGTCGTGGGGCCAGGTGAGATCCGGGCTCGACCCGAAGGCCTACACCCTGCACGACGCCGCCGCCCTGCTGAAGAAGCCCGATCCGTGGAAGGAATTCCGTGACGGCGCGGTCAACCTGAGGCCCGTGCTCAGGAAAGTGGGGCTTTAGGTTCGGTCGGCGTCCGGTCTGGCGGTGGCACTGTTTTCGAATTCGGGGCGCCAACCGTGCCAACCGCGAAATTCAAAAAGGCTTTGAAATCTGCCCGTTACCGATTTCGTTGGCGGCCAACCCTGCCAGACCGTGCCAGATTATCGGAAATTTTCGCGGCCCTGGCTGCTGAAGCCGCTCCATTCATTGTTCGATTTTCAAAGACCGTCGCAGGTCGCCGACCCACCCCCCGACATGGGACAGGCCGCACCACAATCAAGGCGCACAGAGGAATAAATTCCTTCTCTCGCGTGGTTGGGCGACACGGAACGGCAAACGACCCCGGCCTCCCCTTGCGGGAGAGGAGACCGGGGGCGCTGGGTCATCAGCGCGAATAGGCCGGGGGCATCGCGCCTTCGCCGCCGCCGGCATAGCGGTCGCGGAGCAGGAACTGACGGCTGACCGGGGCCTGCTCCTGGCCGTTGACGAAGATGGTTTCTGCGAGGCTGAGCGGCTCCAGCGGGTCGCCGGACCAGACAACCACGTCGGCGGCTGCGCCGGGGCGCAGTTCGCCGAACTGGCCGGCCATGCCGAAGATCCTCGCCGGATTGACCGTGATCGCCTCGATCGCCGACTCGTAGGACAGGCCGTGCGAGACGGCGTTGCCGGCGTTGTAGCGGGTCTCGCGGGCGCGGTGGATCGAGCCTTCATTGCCCTTGATGGCGATGGTCACCCCGGCGGCGTCGAGCACGGCGGCGTTCTGCATCCGCACGGCGCGGGTCTCGAAATTGCCGGGCAGGTTGGAGATCGGGTTGAGCAGGACCGGCACGCCGGCGGCGGCGATCTGGTCAGCGACCAGCCAGCCCTCCTCGGCGCCGTCGAGGATGATCTTCACGCCTTCCTCCCGGGCGAGGCGCAGCACCTGCTGGATATCGGCGGCGCGGCGCACGGTGACGATCAGGGGCATGTCGCCATTGGCGACCGGGATCAGGGCCTCGAGGTCGGCGCGCGACAGCGAAAGGTCGCGCAGGCCAGCGCGGTCGTAGGCGGCCTTGTTGCGGGCGTAGAGGCGGACCTCGGCCAAGGTCTCCTTGAACTGGACGAACTCGGCCCCGCGCGCGCCGCCGGCGACCCCGGCCCCGGCCTCGCCGAACGGCGCGACCATGGCCACGCGCGGCTTGACGAGAATGTCGGTCCCTTCCGCCAGATGGATGATCGCGGCCTGGCCGGCGAACAGGCTGGGCGACTGCAGGCCGGCGTGGCCGACGCCGGCGAAGTCGCTGTCGTCGTGGTGGTGGCCGCCGCCGCCGCCGCCCGGGTGGTTGGGAACGACGATGGCGCGCGTGATGCCGCCGAGGCGGGCCACCGGCAGGGTGAAGGACCATGGGTCGAGGCCGTAGGAGACGTCGAATGAGGCGCTGATGGTGTTGGCGCCGTTGCGCAGGTCGTCCGAGCCGCCGACGGAGGAGACCTCCGAGGCGCCGAGGCCGCTGTCGACCGCGACGAAGCCGGGGGCGACCACCTTGCCGCGGGCGTCGATGACCCGGGCGCCCGTGGGGGCGGCGCCGGTTCCGACCGAGACGACGCGGCCGTTCTGGATGACGACGGTCCCGTTCTCGATCACCGAGGTTCCGGTCAGGACCCGCCCGCCGGTGATGGCGGTCAGTTCCTGTGCGGCGGCGGGCAGGGCGAGGGCGGCGATGGCGCAGCCGAGGATGAGGCTCTTGAGGCGCATCAGCGGGCTCCCTGCGAGACGGTGGCGGCGGCGACGCCGTAGCCGGGCTGGCCCAGTTCGAAGTCGGACACGGGTTGATAGGCCGGGTTGAAGCGGTCGAAGGCGAGGCCGCCGTCGATGAAGACCTGGTCGGCGCGGGCGTAGACGCTGAACGGGTTGGCGCTCCAGATCACCAGGTCGGCGCGCTTGCCGGCCTCGAGCGAGCCGGTCTCGTCGGCGATGCCGAGGGAGCGGGCCGGGTTGAGGGTGATCCACGAGATCGCCCGCTCTTCCGGGATGTCCATGCCGATGCGGCGGCCGGCGGCGAGGGCGGCGGCGGCTTCCTGGTTGAGGCGCTGGGTCAGTTCGGCGTCGTCGGAGTGGATGACGGCGCAGCCGCCCTGGGGCGCGTCGACGAGGGCGGCGTTGGCCTCGATGCCGTCCAGCGCCTCCATCTTGAAGCCCCACCAGCCGGTCCACATGTCGGCGCAGATGCCCTCGCGGGCCAGCAGCGGCGCGACCTTGTAGGCCTCGACCGCGTGGTGGAAGGCGGTGATCTTGTAGCCGAACTCCTTCGCCACATCGATCATCACCGCCATCTCGTCGGCGCGGTAGCAGTGGTTCTGGATCAGCACCGAGCCGTCGAGGACACCCGCGAGGGTCTCCAGTTCGAGGTTGCGGGTCGGGGGCGAGCCCTCGCCGTCATCGCGCCACTTGTCCCATTTGGCCTTGTACTCGCGGGCCGCGATGAAGGCGGCTCGATATCCGGCGACATTGCCCATGCCGGTGGCCGGCGACGCGTTGCGGGAGCCGTAGACGCGGCTGGGGTTTTCGCCGCAGGCCATCTTCAGGCCGTAGGGGGCGCCCGGCATCTTCATGCCCTGCATGGTCACCGAGGGGATGTTGCGCACGGTGACGCCGCGGCCGCCGAACAGATTGGCGGAGCCGGGCAGGATCTGGAGCGTGGTGACGCCGCCGGCGCGGGCGGCGTTGAAGCCGGGGTCCTGCGGCCAGAGGCTGTGCTCGGCCCAGACCTCGGCGGTGTTCGGCTGGGTCGCCTCGTTGCCGTCGCTCATGCCCTGCACGCCGGGCGAGGGATAGACGCCGAGGTGGCTGTGGGCGTCGATCACCCCGGGGGTGACGAAACGGCCGGCCGCGTCGACGCGGCGGTGGCCGGCCGGGATGGCGGTCGAGGCTCCGCCGACCGCGGCGACCCGGCCGTCGGTGACGATGACCACGCCATTGTCGATGCGCTGGCCGGCGCCGGTGAAGACGGTGGCGCCGACGATGGCCATGTTCTCACGGGGCAGGCCGCGATAGGTCGAGGGGAAGGGATCGGGGTTGGCGGCGGAGTCGAGGCCCGTGGCCAGTTCGGCGCGGTCGCGGTCGCCGCCGGAGGCCGCGCCGTCGCCGTTCGAGCCGCTGGAGCCCGTGGTGGCGCAGGCGGTCAGGGCCACGCAGGCGAGGGCGGCGAGGCTGGCGCCCCGCAGACGTTGAAGTCGCATCGAAACATCCCCCTGTTGCGCCCGGAATGGAGAACAGGCGCCGGTCGGAGGGGATTACAACGGCTTCGCTGGCGCGGCGACAAGGCCGGAAACATTACAGATCGGTAAGGCAGTCGCGTAGCTCGTCGTCGGACAGGCCGGCGGTCGAGATCATCTTGGTGCGCGACTGGCCGCCGCGGTCGAGGGAGACGGCGGATTTCGGCACGCCGAGAGCCTTGGCCAGCAGTTTGAGCAGGGCGGCGTTGGCCTCGCCCTCGACCGGGCGGGCGCGGACGCGGACCTTGAGGACCGGGCGGCCGTCGGCGTCGACGTTCCAGCCGTCGATGCGGTCGGCGGAGGCGCCGGGGGTGAGGCGGACGGGGAGGCGGGTCATGGCGTTGTTGTCCGCCCATGCCGCGCACTTGTCATCCCGGCCGAAGCGAAGCGGAGAGCCGGGACGGCATGGGTCTGGTTCTGAAGGCCTCCCGGAAATCGCGGCGCGATTGTCCGGGAGACGGGTGGCGACGACGCCTTGCCTGACCCTGCTCCCGGATAGCTGCTGGCGCAGCTTCCGGGAGGATCGATTCAGTGGTCAGGCGTCCCGGATCGCCGCGTTGCGGCGTCCGGGATGACAAAGGGTCCGAACGCTACCCCAGCGCCTTCATCAGCTCCGGCACGGCGGTCTTGTAGTCCGCGACCCAGCCGAAGTCGGCGACCTGGAAGATCGGGGCGTCGGCGTCCTTGTTGATGGCGACGATGATCTTGGAGTCCTTCATGCCGGCGAGGTGCTGGATGGCGCCCGAGATGCCGATGGCGATGTAGAGGGCCGGGGCGACGACCTTGCCGGTCTGGCCGACCTGGTAGTCGTTGGGGGCATAGCCGGCGTCGACGGCGGCGCGCGAGGCCCCGACGGCGGCGCCCAGCTTGTCGGCCAGCGGGTCCATGACGGCGTGGAACTCATCCGCCGAGCCGAGAGCGCGGCCGCCGGAGACGACGATCTTGGCCGCGCCGAGTTCGGGGCGGTCTGACTTGACCATCTCTTCGGAGACGAAGGCGGCCTTGCCGGCGTCGGCGCCCGCGGTCGTCTCGACGGAGGCGGAGCCCCCCTCGCCGGCCGCGTCGAAGGCGGTCGGGCGAACGGTGATGACCTTCTTTGCGTCGGAGGTCTGGATCGTCTCCAGCGCATTGCCGGCGTAGATCGGGCGCACGAAGGTGTCGTTGGAGACCACCTCGACGATGTCGGAGATCGGGGCGACGTCCAGTTTCGCGGCGATGCGCGGCATGACGTTCTTGCCGTCGTTGCTGGCCGGGGCGAGGACCGCGTCGTACCCATCGGCCAGGCCCATGACGGTGGCCTCGACCGCTTCGGCCAGCTGGTGGCCGAGACCGGCGGACTCGGCGAGCAGCACCTTGCGCACGCCGGCGATCTTCGCGGCGGCGTCGGCGGCGGCCTTGGCGCCCTAACCGACGACGAGGATGTCGACGTCGCCGCCCAGCTTCGCGGCGGCGGTGACGGTCTTGTGGGTGGTCTCGCGGACGGCGGCGCCGTCGTGATCGGCGATGACGAGAACGGCCATTACAGCACCCCCGCGGACTTGAGTTTGGCGACCAGATCGGCCGCGTCGGTGACTTTCACGCCGGCGCCGCGCTTCGGCGGCTCGGTGACCTTGAGCACCTTGAGGCGGGGCGCGACGTCGACGCCGTAGTCGGCGACCGCCTTGACGGCGATCTCCTTCTTCTTTGCCTTCATGATGTTGGGCAGGGAGGCGTAGCGCGGGGTGTTGAGGCGCAGGTCGACGGTCACGACCGCCGGCAGGGTGGCGGCGAGGGTCTGGAGACCGCCGTCGACCTCACGCGTGACCGTGGCCTTGCCGCCCTCGAGCACGATCTTCGAGGCGAAGGTGGCCTGGGGCCAGTCGAGCAGGGCGGCGAGCATCTGGCCGACCGCGTTGTTGTCGCCGTCGATCGACTGCTTGCCCATCAGCACGAGGTCCGGCTTCTCCTCGTCGACCACCGCCTTGAGCAGCTTGGCGACGGCCAGCGGCTCAAGGTCAGAGTCGGACTGGATCAGCAGGCCGCGGTCGGCGCCCATGGCCAGGGCGGTGCGGATGGTCTCCTGGGCCTGGGTCACGCCGATGGAGACGACCACGATCTCGGTCGCCGCGCCCGCCGCGTGATGCTCCTTGCCTTCCTTCATGCGCACGGCCTCTTCGACGGCGATTTCGTCGAACGGGTTCATGCTCATCTTGACGTTGGCCAGATCGACGCCGCTCTGGTCCGCCTTGACGCGGGCCTTGACGTTCGAGTCGATCACCCGT
>DASRXE010000155.1:0-8173 GCA_035654315.1 Brevundimonas sp. | reverse complement strand
TGGGCGGTGATGGACGACGCCGATCTGGCCCAGTCGCTGGCCGACCTCGACACCGGCGACCCGGAGGCCCTGTCCGGCCCCGACCTGTCCAAGGCGCGCCGCCTGTTCGCCAAGGCGCTGGAGACGCCGGGCGGACTGAAGATCCAGACCATCCACGCCTTCTGCGAAAAACTGCTGCGCCGCTTCCCGATCGAGGCCGGCGTCACCCCCGGCTTCACCGTGCTGGAGAACGAGGCGGCCCTCGCCCTGTCGCACGAGGCGCGGGAAGCGCTGGCCCGCCATGCCCTGGCCGATCCCGAGGGGCCGGTCGGCCGCGCCTACAGCCATTTCGCGGTCGAGCTGGACTGGGGCGCCTTCCAGTCGCTGCTCGGTATGATCGAGGCCGACCGGGCCAAGCTGACCGACTACACCGCCCGGGTCGCGGACGGCCGGGCGCCACGACCGTACGTCCTCGCCGGAAGCCACCCGGATGAGACGCCGGAGTCGATCGAGGCCGACTTCCTGCGCTGGCTGGACCGGACGGAATGGCTGGCGATCGCCGGCCAGATGGCCACGGGCTCGACCAATGACCAGAAATGCGCCGCGCGGATGCGGGCGGCGGCGTGGAGCTTCGCCGGCCTCGGCGAGGTTTTCCTGACGGGCGGCGAGCCGCGCAAGGCCATGGCCACGGCCAAGGCCCCACCGGCGGCGGGCGGTTGGCTGGCCGACCTGCAGCTGAGATACCTGTCGGCGCTCGAGGCCCTGCGCAAGGCGCGGGTGGCGCAGGACACCATCCATGTCCTGACCCTGGCCGAGGCCCACGCCCACCTCTACGACCAGGCCAAGGCGGCGAGGGGGGCGCTCGACTTCGGCGATCTCGTCGCCCGCACCGTCGATCTGCTGACCGAAAGGGCCTCGGCCGCCTGGGTGCTGTACAAGCTCGACGGCGGTATCGAGCACGTGCTGGTGGATGAGGCCCAGGACACCGCGCCCCAGCAATGGGACATTCTGCGCGCCCTGACCGAGGGCTTCTTCGCCCGCGAGGGAAGCCAGCGCTTCACACCGATCCCGGCTTCGGGACAACGCCTCGCCCGCACCGTCTTCGCCGTCGGCGACGAGAAGCAGTCGATCTACTCGTTCCAGGGGGCCCGGCCGGAGCGGTTGCGGCAGGAGTCGCAGCGCTACGACGCCTTGGTCAGGGGTTCGGGCGAGTCGTTCCAGGGGGTCGAACTGGCGACCTCCTTCCGCTCGACGCCGGAGGTGCTGAAATTCGTCGATGCGGTGTTCGACGGCCCGGAGCGCACCGCCGCCCTCGTTGGCGAGGAGATCGGAGCCATCCCGCCGCACGTCGCCCAGCGCGAGGGTCAGTCCGGCTGCGTCGACCTGTGGCCGCTGTTCGAGGACATCAAGCCGCCGGAGCCGGATGTCTGGGATCCGGTCGACCAGGAGCCGGGCACCAGCGGACGCAAGCAGCTGGCCGCGAAACTGGCCGCCGAAATTCGCCGCCAGGTCGCGGCCGGCGAGGCGGTCTACGACCGCAAGAGCCGCGAGCCGCGCCCCTGCGGCTTCGGCGACTTCCTGATCCTGGTGCGCCGCCGCGACGCCACCTTCGAGGAGATCATCCGCGCCCTGAAGACCGCCGGCGTGCCGGTGGCCGGGGCCGATCGGCTCAAGCTGTCGTCGCACATCGTTTTCGACGACCTGATCGCCCTGGCCCGTTTCGCCCTCTATCCCGACGACGACCTGAGCCTCGCTGGCGTACTCCGCAGCCCGTTCTGCGATGTCGACGAGGACAGCCTGTTCGCCCTCGCCGGAGGCGAGAACCGCAGGAAGCTGTGGCGGGAGCTGCGCGACCGGGCCGGCGAGCGGCCGGAGTGGTCCCATGCGCGGGACCTTCTGGCGTTTGCGCTGGAGAGCCGCGACCGCGATCCGTTCGCCTTCTTCTCGGGCCTGCTCAACCGTGTGGATGCGAACGGCGTTTCAGGTCGGGCCCGGGTGCTGCGCCGGCTGGGCCGCGAGGCCGAGGAGGCCATCGACGAGACCCTCAACCAGGTGCTGTCGGCCGAGGACCGGGGCGCGGTCGACCTGGAGACCTGCGTCGCCCTGCTTGAGGCCGCCGATGTCGAGGTCAAGCGCGAACTCGAAGGCCCCCGCGACGAGGTGCGGGTGATGACCGTCCACGGCGCCAAGGGGCTGGAGGCGCCGATCGTCATTCTGCCGGACACCACCTCGCGGGCGAAGGCGCAGGGACCCAGTCTGATGCCGGTGGCGCTCGACGACGGGTCGGAAGCCTGGCTTATGTGCCCCGGCTCGGCCAGGGAGGACTGTCCGGCTTCCGCAGCCGCGCGCGAGGCCCGGCAGGCGCGCACCGACGCCGAGACCCTGCGGTTGCTCTATGTCGCCCTGACCCGGGCCCGCGACCGGCTGATCCTGCTGGGCCGGGCCTGCGGGAATTCGAAACAGGGCTATGACGACGGCAGCTGGTGGGGGGTGCTGACCGAAACCTTCGACCGGCTCGGCGACTCGGCCCGCGACGCGGGCGACGGGGTCCGCCGCTTCGGCGCCGACCCGGCCCGGCTGGCGCCCGGACGCGCCGACGCCGCCGCCCGGACCGCCCTGCCCGACTGGGCGCGTCTCTCGCCGGCCCCCGACCACGCCGCGCGCTACGCCGCGCCATCACAGATGGAGGGGGCGGTCCGCATCCCGGCCCCCTCGCCGCTGGCGATCTCCGCCGGACCGGGCGCGCCGCTGGGCCGGTTCCGGCGGGGCGACCTGATCCACCGGATGCTGGAGCGGCTGCCCGACATCACCCCAGCCGAACGGGCCTCAGCCGCCGTCCGCATGTTGTCGCGGGAACGGGACCTGACCGGCGAGCACCGCGCCGAGATGATCGCCGCCGCCTTTTCGGTCCTGGACGACGCCCGCTTCGCCCCCGTGTTCGGCCCAGGCTCGCGGGCGGAGGTCGCCCTGTCCGGGACCGCGCCTGAGCTGCCCGCCGGCGTCGCGGTCTCGGGCCGCATCGACCGGCTGGTCATCACGCGGGAACGGGTGCTGGTGATCGACTACAAGACCAACCGCCCGGCCCCTGAGCGGATCGAAGACGCCGACCCGGCCTATGTCCTGCAGCTGGCGGTCTATGTCGCCGTGCTGCGGCGGCTCTATCCGGATCGCCCGGTCGAGGCGGCGCTGGTGTGGACCGACGGGCCGAGGCTGATGGCCGTCCCGCAGGGCCTGATGGACGCCGCTCTGAAAGGCGCGCGTTGATTTGATCGGCGACGCGCCCCACATCGCTTCCGAAGGGCCGGAATCATCGCATGATGCCCGGCTGAAACCCTATCGCGCGTCCCCGGGGCGCCAAGGAGAGCCCATGGCCACCGTCAAGGTCACCGACGACAGCTTCGACGCCGACGTCCTGAAATCGTCCACCCCGGTGCTGGTCGACTTCTGGGCCGAGTGGTGCGGCCCCTGCAAGCAGATCGGCCCGGCGCTGGAGCAGATCGCCGACGAACTGTCCGGCCAGGTTGTCATCGCCAAGGTCAATATCGACGATTCGCCCATGGTCCCGTCGCGCCTCGGCGTGAAGGGCATCCCGACCCTGATGCTGTTCAAGGACGGCCAGCTGGCCTCGATGAAGGTCGGCGCCATGCCGAAGGGAAAAATCGTGGAGTGGCTGGCGGAAGCGGGCATCTCGTCGTCGGCGGCGGCCTGAATCGGGGGAGTGATTAGTGGCTAGTGGTTAGGGGTTGGTGGTTGTCTGCCCCGGCGAGAGTCACGCCCGGCCCAGCCACTAACCACCAACCACTAACCACTCACCCAGGCCACGTTTCCCGGCTCGCGCCCAGCACCTCGCCCGCGAGGTAGAGCGAGCCGCAGATGACCACCCGCCCCGCGCCGAGGCGCAGGGCGCGCTCCAGCGCCTCGGGCGCCGAGGCGCTGGCAGTGGCTCCCAGTCCATGCCCGCGCGCCACCGCCGCCAGCGCTTCCGGCTCGGCCGCCGCGCCCTCGAATGGGACGGTGAATACGGTGGCGCCGCTGTCCTTCAGCGCCTCGAAGAAGCCGCCAGCGTCCTTGTTGCCCAACATGCCGACAACGAGCGCCAACGGGCGCGGGGCCCGCGCCTGCCGTTCCGCCAGCGCCTCGGCCAGCGCCCGGGCCGCGTGGGGATTGTGCCCGCCGTCCAGCCACAGTTCCGCATCCGCCGCCCGCGCCGCCTCGCCATAGAGCCCGGCCGTCAGCCGCTGCATCCGCGCCGGCCAGCGGGCGGTGCGAAGGCCCTCGGCGATGGCCGCCTCGGGCAGGTCCAGCTCCAGCGCCACGGCCACCGCCAGCCCGGCGTTGGCTATCTGGTGCGGCCCCGTCAGCGCCGGCGCCGGCAGATCGAGGAACCGGCTCTGGTCCTGATACGCCAGGCCGCCGCGCTCGGCCCAGGCGTCGAAGTCCACCCCCATCACGGTCAGCGGCGCCCGCACCGCCTCCGCCGCGACCTCGATCGCCGCCATCGCCTCCTCATGCTGGCGCGCGATCAGGCCGCGCGCGCCGGCCTTGAGAATGCCGGCCTTCTCCACCGCCACCCCGCGCAGGCTGGTCCCGAGGAACTCGGCGTGATCGAGATCGACCGGGGTGATGACGCTGAGCAGCGGTCGCTCGATGACATTGGTGGCGTCCAGCACCCCGCCCAGCCCGACCTCGACGATGGCCAGGTCGGCCGGCGTCTCGCTCATGGCGACGAAGGCGGCGGCGGTGGTGCTCTCGAACACCGTAGCCTCGCTGCCTGAGCCGTCGATGGCCGCCTCCACCCGGTCGAGAATGGCGTTCAGCGGTCCGTCCTCGATCAGCCGCCCCGCCAGCCGTATGCGCTCGTTGAACCGGACCAGGTGCGGCGAAGTGTAGGCGTGGACGCGCAGACCGGCGGCCTCGGCGATGGCCCGAATGAAGGCGACCGTCGAGCCCTTGCCGTTGGTGCCCGCCACGTGGATCACCGGCGGCAGACGGTGCTGCGGGTCGCCGAGGGCGGCGCACAGCACTCGCATCCGCTCCAGCGACAGGTCGATGCGCTGCGGGTGGCGGGCGCGCAGGCGTTCGGAGATCGGGTCCATCGGACCTAGGCCGCCCGGCGCTTCCCGCTCATCAGCATCGACAGGATCTGACCCAGCACGCGCGGCAGGTCGGCGCGGACGACGACGCGATCGACCATGCCCTTCTCCTGCAGGTATTCGGCGCGCTGGAAGCCCGGCGGCAGCTTCTCGCGGATGGTGGCCTCGATGACGCGCGGGCCGGCGAAGCCGATCAGGGCCCCCGGCTCGGCCAGATGCACGTCGCCGAGCATGGCGTAGCTGGCGGTGACCCCGCCGGTGGTCGGATCGGTCAGCACCACCACGAACGGCAACCGGGCGGCCTTCAGCTCCTGGATGGCCAGGGTGGTTCGGGCCATCTGCATCAGGCTGAGCGCGCCTTCCTGCATCCGCGCCCCGCCGGCGGCGGTGAAGCAAACCAGAGGCGCGCCCCGCTCGATCGCGGCGCGGGCGGCGGCGATAAAGGCCTCGCCCGCGGCCATGCCCAGCGAACCGCCCATGAAGGTGAAGTCCTGGACGATGACCACCGCCGGCGTGCCGTCCAGCTCGCCGAAGCCGATGGCCATGGTGTCCTTGCGCCCGGCCGCCTTGCGGGCCGCGGCGAGCCGGTCCTTGTAAGGCTTTCCGTCGGAGAATTTGAGCGGGTCCTCGGGCACGTCGGGGGTGTCGATCGACTCATAGGAGCCGCCGTCGAAGGTGAAGCGCAGCCGGGTCGGCGCGTCGATGCGCATGTGCCGCCCGGAGGGCGTGACCCACAGCGACCCCTCGAGGTCGGAGCGGTACAGCATCTCGCCGGTGTCCGGATCCTTGACCCACAGATTGTCGGGCGTGTCGCGCCGGCTGACGATCTTGCGCACGCCGGGGGCGAAGCGCGACAGCCAGCCGCCACGCTTTTCCTGCTGGGGTTTGTTCTTGTCGACCATGGGCCGCCCTTTAGACGGTTTCTCGGACCCGTGCACCCCGGACCGCCTCGGCCAGCGACCGCACCCTGGCCAGAACGCGCGCGGGCGCCGCTTCGTTCGCCTCGAGCGCCGCCGCCACCTCGTCCACCAGCACCGAGCCGGCCACCACGGCGTCGGCCACGCGGGCGATCTCGGCGGCCCGTTCGGGCGTCTTCACCCCGAAGCCGACCGCCACCGGCAGGCCCGAGGCCGCGCGCACCCGTTCGACCGCCGGGGCCACCGACAGGGCCTGCGCCTCCTTGACCCCCGTCACACCCGCCACGGAGACGTAGTAGACGAAGCCGGAAGTGCGTTCGGCGATGATCTTCAGCCGGGCGTCGTCCGAGGTCGGCGTGGCCAGACGGATCAGCGAGACTCGCGCCGCGTCCAGGGCGTCGGACAGGGGGCCGGCTTCTTCCGGCGGGCAGTCGACCACGATCACGCCGTCGACCCCGCTGGCGGCGGCTTCCCGGGCGAAGGCGTCATAGCCGCAGGTCTCGATCGGATTGAGATAGCCCATCAGGATCACCGGCGTGTCGGCGTCGCCCTCGCGGAACGCCCGCGCCAGATCGAGCGTGCCCTTCAGCGTGAGCCCGGCCTTCAACCCGCGCAGCGCGGCGCGCTGGATCGGCGGCCCCTCGGCCATGGGGTCAGAGAAGGGGAAGCCCAGTTCGATGATGTCGGCCCCTGCCGCCGGCAGGCCCCGCAGGATCTCCAGCGCCTGATCGCGCGTGGGATCGCCGGCCATCACATAGGCCACGAAGCCGGCCCGGCCCTCGGCCTTCAGCGCCGCGAAGCGGGCGTCGATGCGGGTGGTGGTCATTCCGCCTCCGTCGCGCAGACGTCGCCGGGCGCCGTGGCGATTCCCAGCCAGGCGACGCTGTCCGCCGTGGCCGGCTCCGACGTGTCGCGCACGATCAGCATCTGCACCGCCTCGCAGCCGCCCCCGTCCTTGCGCCGCACCAGCAGGACCCGGTTGGCGCCCCCGTCGGCGACCAGCCAGCCCTTGCCGGTCAGCTCGGCCACATAGGCCTGGGCGACCCCTTCCATGGCGGGGAGCGGCGCGCTGACGCACCGGGCGCCGGCCAGCACCGGCTGGTTGCCGCAGTCCGGCGCCGCCGTGGCCCCCGCCGGCAACTGCAGGTCCGGCGCGCCCGCCTGCATCGCCCCGCCCCACAGGGCCGCCGCCATCAGCATCGTCATCATCATCGTCAGAGCTCCACGCCCAGATGCTTCGCCACGGCGAAGATATCCTTGTCGCCCCGCCCGCACATGTTCAGCACCACGTCGCCGCCCTTGCCCACTTCCTTCGCGATCTCGCCGACGCGGGCCAGGGCGTGGCTGGGCTCCAGCGCCGGGATGATCCCCTCCAGCTTCGAGCACAGCTGGAAGGCCTCCAGCGCCTCGGCGTCCGTCGTGGCGCGATATTCGGCGCGGCCGATGTCCTTCAGCCAGGCGTGCTCGGGCCCGATGCCGGGATAGTCCAGCCCGGCCGAGATCGAATGGCCCTCCAGTATCTGGCCGTCGTCGTCCTGCAGCAGATAGGTGCGATTGCCGTGCAGCACGCCGGGCCGTCCGCCCTGCAGCGAAGCCGCGTGGTCCGGCCCGTCCAGCCCCCGCCCGGCCGCCTCGACGCCGATCAGCCGCACGCCGGCGTCCTCGATGAAGGGATGGAACAGACCGATGGCGTTCGAGCCGCCGCCGATCGCCGCCACGCAGGCGTCGGGCAGCTTCTCCTTGCGGGCCAGCATGGAGGCGCGGACCTCGCGCCCGATCACCGCCTGGAAGTCGCGCACCATGGCCGGATACGGGTGCGGCCCGGCGGCCGTGCCGATCAGGTAGTAGGTGTCCTCGACATTGGTCACCCAGTCGCGCATCGCCTCGTTCATGGCGTCCTTGAGCGTGGCCCGGCCGGATGTCACCGGCACGACCTCGGCCCCCAGCAGCTTCATGCGGAAGACGTTGGGCGTCTGCCGTTCGACGTCCGTCGCGCCCATGTAGACGACGCACTGGAGGCCGAAGCGGGCGCAGACGGTGGCCGTGGCCACGCCGTGCTGGCCGGCGCCGGTCTCGGCGATGATGCGGGTCTTGCCCATGCGCATGGCCAGCAGAATCTGGCCCATGCAGTTATTGATCTTGTGCGCGCCGGTGTGGTTCAGCTCGTCGCGCTTGAACCAGATA
>DASRXE010000154.1:0-4513 GCA_035654315.1 Brevundimonas sp. | reverse complement strand
CGAAGCTCTTGGCGATGGCGACGTAGCCCGCCTCCTCCAGCTTCTTCAGATGGACCGAGAGGTTGCCCTGGGTCGCCTCGAGCACGGTCTTGAGCTCGGTGAAGTCGGCGGCGTCGACGTCGGCGAGATAGACCATGATCCCCAGCCGCATGCGACCGTGGATGACATCGTCGATCCGTCCGAGATCGGCCAGGCCCATGGTTCAGCCCGCCTTCGACCCGCCACGGGCGTCGCGGAACATGATCCAGCCCGGCAGGGCGAACAGCGCGAACAGGGCGACGGTGCAGACGCCGAGATACCAGACCGGTTCGCGGACCAGCACGCCGAGCGCCACCGCGGTCGCCCAGCCGCCCAGCGCGACGCCCAGCATCCAGCGCTTCTTCTTGAGCGTCCACGCCATGTACCAGGCGGCGGCCTGAAGCGCGAAGACAATGGCGGCGTAGTAGAGCCAGATGGCGAAGTCCTGATCCCTGATCGCCCCGACGCCGAAGACGATGATCACGGCGGTGTTGGCCAGGCCGGTCGCGCTGAACGCGGCGTTGAGCGAGCGGGTGGCCAGCGGACCCCGGTTGGGCGGGCCATCCTTGCGGTCCTTCAGAATGGCCCAGGTCAGCACCGCCAGAAAGCTGACGGTGATCATGACAACGAAGGCCATGTTGGCCAGATCCGGCCAGCGGATCAGACCCGTGACCTGGCCGACATGAAATAGGCACTGCAGGCCGTAGAGCAGGCCGCCGGCCAGGTAGCAGATGGCGAGTGTCATGGAGACGTGCCCGCCGCCTTCGACGATGGACCGCATGAAGGCGAGATCGTCCTGGGGAGACGCAGCACGGGGCTTGGCGGGATTTGCGGACATGGGCGATTCTCCGGAAACCGGCTCGTCCGGATTGGGTGGACGAGCCGGTCAGGCTTGGCAAGCTATTCGGCGGGGGCGAGCGCCGGCTGTCGCGGCCGACGCCACGGGATACGGCGCCCGTTGAGGAAGCGGCCGATGAAGGTGTGGCGCACCAGCAGCTCATAGCTGAGCAGGGAAGCCGCCATGACCCCGATGACGATGCCGCCCAGCTTGGCCCACCACGGCAAGGGGGCGTTCAGCATCAGGACCTGGCCGACCAGAACCAGCGGCAGGTGGACGATGTAGACCCAGTAGGAGGCGTCCGCGAGATACCGGCGAACGGCGCTGTAACCCGACAGGAAGCGCAGCGAGAGCGACACGGCCGCAAAGGTCGAGGCGAAGACGGCGAAGGCGTAGACAGCGGCCGCCGCAGCCCTGACCGACGGATCGTTCAGGGGTTCGAGCACCATGGCGGTCCCGCCCGAGAGATACAGGGCCGCCGCGCCCGGTCCGATGGCCATAACGGTGAAGACGGGCCAGAGGCGCTCGATGCGCGCCAGCAGATCGCGGCGGCGGTCCAGCAAGGCGCCGAGGGCGAAGGCCGAGCCAAAGGCGACGACGGCGGCCGGATTGGGCACGAATCCCTTGTCCGGCGTCGGGATGCCGAAGAAGGCGATCCAGTTCGGCGTGAACCACAGGGCGATGGCGAGCGGGGCCGCCATGACAGCGGGCGTCCACGGGCCGATCAGGACGCCGGTCAGACGGTCGAGCAGACGGCCGGCCACGCCGTTGCGGTCGAGGGCGGCGACGGGCGCGCGCAGCAGCAGGAAGGCGGCGTAGAAGAGCAGCAGCACCCACAGGAACCAGAGGTGCAGCAGGGGGAAGGTTTCGAGCGTCAGGGGCGGCGGAGGCGGCCCGTCGGTCGGGATGACGCCGCCGTTGTCCATGGCGGCCTTCCAGACGATGACGGCGATGAAGGCCGGGAACACCACCCACCAGAGCCCGAACAGCGGGTTGGCGATACGCATGAGGCGGTCCTTGATGAAGCCCCACGTTCCCCGGCGGCCCAGCATCATGTGGGCGAACAGGCCGGCGATCAGGAAGAAGGCCGTCATCCGGAACAGGTGGATGGCGAAGAACAGGCCGGCGGCGACCGGCGAGGTCTGGTCGTCCGGAAACAGCCAGATCGGCGTCGGCAGATAGCTCAGCGAGGCATGCAGAACGACGCCCAGCAGCAGGGCGCCGCCCCTCAGGGCGTCGAGGCCGTGCAGGCGGTCGGGACGGTCGGGATCGGTGACGGACATGAGTTTCTCCCCTCTTGATGACCCCGATCTACGCCAGACTTGTTTGAATTGCAAACTTGTTGATGCGAGGCCGGGTCCGGCGCCGATTTGACTTGCCGGCCGCCGGGTCTAGGCTGGAGCGATGTACGGATTTTCCGAACAGGGCCGGTTGTTGAATCACGCGGGACGCCTCGTCGCAGGCGGCTGACCCCGGGGCGATGACGCGTGCGTCACGCTCCGGGGCGTGACCTCCGCCTTCCCCTGAAGCCCGATCGTCGGCGTCGCGCAGCACGCGCCCGACCCATCCGAGACCTCATCCCATGACCCTCCAATATTTCGACGCGGAGTCGGCGTCCCTGCCTGAAATCCGCCTGACCCCCGACGACCACGCCCTGCTTTCCGGCCTGGTCGGCGACCTGAACGCCGACGGCGCGGCGGGGCTGCTGCAGCAGGAGCTGGCGCGCGCGCGCGTCGACTCAGACCGACGCCGCGCCCCGACGGTCGGCCTCAACCGCTGGGTCCATTACACCGACAGCGCCAACAGCCGGACCCGACGCGTCAAGATCGTCGCACCGGATCAGGCCGACATCGATCAGGGCCTGATCTCGCCCCTGTCCTATGTCGGATCGGGGCTGCTGGGCCTCGCCGAAGGGCAGTCGATCGACTGGCCCGATCCGGCGGGACGCCTGCACCGGCTGACCCCGATCCTCATCGAGGACCCTGAAGACCTGCCCTGACGCCGACCCCGAATTGCGAAGGGCCGGGGTTCGCGCCCCGGCCCTTCATGGTCCTGCGTCCCCGTCAGTGGACCGTTGACGGAGCCTCGACCTCGACGCCGTCGGACACCGGCGTGATCGGCACCGAGACCGACGGCCCGGCGTTGGGGAAGTTGTTTTCGTCACGGTTCGGGGCGACGCCCTTCTCCAGCAGGTCCTTGATCTCCTGGCCCGACAGGGTTTCATATTCGAGCAGGGCCTGGGACAGCTTCTCGTGATCCGCGGCCTTGTCGGTCAGGATCTTGCGGGCGGCCTCCCAGCCTTCGGTGACGATGCGGCGCACCTCGGTGTCGATGATCCGGGCGGTTTCTTCCGAGACGTTCTGGCTGCGGGCGACGGAGTGGCCGAGGAAAACCTCTTCCTGGTTTTCGCCATAGGCCACGGTGCCGAGCTTTTCGGAGAAGCCCCAGCGGGTGACCATCGCCCTTGCAAGCTTGGTGGCCTGTTCGATGTCGGAGCTGGCGCCCGAGGTGATGTTCTCGGGACCGAAGATCAGTTCCTCGGCGACCCGGCCGCCGGCCATGATGGCGATGCGATCGATCATCTGCTGGAACTTCATGGAATAGCGGTCGCCCTCGGGCAGCTGCATGACCATGCCCAGGGCGCGACCGCGCGGCACGATGGTCGCCTTGTGCACCGGGTCCGCCATCTTGACGTTTATGGCGACGATGGCGTGGCCGGCCTCGTGATAGGCGGTGAGGCGCTTCTCTTCCTCGTTCATGGCCATCGACTTGCGCTCGGCGCCCATCATGACCTTGTCCTTGGCGTCCTCGAAGTCGCGATGGGTGACCATACGACGGTCCTTGCGGGCCGCCATCAAGGCCGCCTCGTTGACCAGATTGGCCAGGTCGGCGCCGGAGAAGCCGGGGGTGCCGCGGGCGATGGTCTTGACGTTGACGTCGGCGGCGAGGGGAACGTCCTTCATGTGCACGCGGAGGATCTTCTCGCGACCCGACACGTCGGGGTTGGGCACCACCACCTGGCGGTCGAAGCGGCCGGGACGCAGCAGGGCCGGGTCGAGCACGTCGGGTCGGTTGGTCGCGGCGATCAGGATGATGCCCTCGTTGGACTCGAAGCCGTCCATCTCGACCAGCAGCTGGTTGAGGGTCTGTTCGCGCTCGTCATTGCCGCCGCCCAGACCGGCGCCGCGGTGACGGCCGACGGCGTCGATCTCGTCGATGAAGATGATGCAGGGGGCGTTCTTCTTGGCCTGTTCGAACATGTCGCGCACGCGCGAGGCGCCGACGCCGACGAACATCTCGACAAAGTCCGAGCCCGAGATGGAGAAGAAGGGCACGCCCGCCTCTCCGGCCACGGCGCGGGCCAGAAGGGTCTTGCCGGTGCCCGGAGGGCCGACCAGCAGGGCGCCCTTGGGAATCTTCCCGCCGAGACGCTGGAACTTGCCCGGATCCTTGAGGAAGTCGACGACCTCCTGCAGCTCTTCCTTGGCCTCGTCCACGCCGGCGACGTCCTCGAAGGTCTTGCGGCCCTTGTGCTCGGTCAGCAGCTTGGCCTTGGACTTGCCAAAGCCCATGGCGCCGCGGGCGCCGCCCTGCATCTGGCGCATGATCAGGATCCACAGGCCGATGATCAGCACGAAGGGCAGCAGGCCCAGCAAC
>DASRXE010000153.1:0-4887 GCA_035654315.1 Brevundimonas sp. | reverse complement strand
CCGCACCGCCGGGCGCACGAAGGCCACGACGCTGGAGGGCGTGTTCGCCGCCGGCGACATCGTCCGCGGCGCCTCCCTCGTGGTCTGGGCCGTCAAGGACGGGCAGGACGCGGCGGCCGAGATCGACGCCTGGCTGACCTCGCGTGAACAGGCCGCCGCATGACCTTCGATCCCCTTCAGTACCAGGCCGACCGCCAGACCCTGATCGACGCCCACGCCTATGATCCGGCGTCCGAGCGGGACGCCTGCGGCGTCGGCCTGATCGCCGCCATCGACGGCCGGCCCCGGCGCGAAGTGGTCGATCTGGCCCTGAAGTCGCTGAAGGCCATCTGGCACCGCGGCGCCGTCGACGCCGACGGCAAGTCGGGCGACGGCGCGGGCCTGCTGATCGGCCTGCCGCGCGCCTTCTTCGAGGCCCAGGTGCGCGACCTCGGCCACGACCTGCGGCCCGGGGCGTTGGCGGTCGGGATGATCTTCCTGCCGCGCCTCGACATGGGCGCGCAGGAGCAGGCCCGCACCATCGTCGAGCGCGAGGTGCTGGCCGCCGGCTTCTGGCTGTACGGCTGGCGTCAGGCGCCGACCCGGGTCGAGGTGCTGGGCGAGCGTGCCGCCGCCACCCGGCCCGAGATCGAGCAGATCATGCTCAGCGCCCCCGAGGGTCTGACGGGCGAGGAACTGGAACGGGCCCTCTACCTGCTGCGCCGGCGCATCGAGGCGCGGGCGACGGCGGCGGGGCTGCAGCATTTCTACATCTGCTCCCTGTCGGCCCGGTCGGTGATCTACAAGGGTATGATGCTGGCCGAGGCGCTGGCCGACTTCTATCCGGACCTCAACGACCCCCAGGTCGAGGCCAACGTCGCCCTGTTCCACCAGCGCTATTCGACCAACACCTTCCCCGAATGGCGGCTGGCCCAGCCGTTCCGGATGCTGGCCCACAATGGCGAGATCAATACCCTGCGCGGCAACGCCAACTGGATGCGCAGCCACGAGATCCGCATGACCGCCGCCGCCTTCGGCGCCGACGACGCCACGGTCAAGCCGGTGATCCAGGCGGGCGCCTCCGATTCCTCGGCCCTCGACAACGTCTTCGAGGTTCTGGTCCACGCCGGCCGGTCCGCGCCCATGGTCAAGGCGCTGCTGATGCCCGAAGCGCCGATCGACGGGCTGATCTCGGACGACCACCGCGCCCTCTACGCCTACTGCAACGCCGTCATGGAGCCATGGGACGGACCGGCCGCCATCTGCGCCACCGACGGCCGCTGGGTTGTGGCGGGCAAGGACCGCAACGGCCTGCGCCCGCTGCGCGCCGCCGAGACCGTCGACGGCCTGCTGATCTGCGGCTCCGAGGCCGGCATGACCGGCGTCCCGGACGAACGCATCGCGCGGCGGCTGCACATCGGCGGCGGGCGAATGATCGCGGTCGATCTCGAGGCCGGCGAACTCTACGACGAGGCCGAGACCATCGACCGGCTGGCCGCGAAACATCCCTATCGCGACTGGCTGTCCAACATGGTCGAGCTGGAGCCCCGCATCGGCCCCGGGCCCGAGCCGCGCGGCCTGACCGGCGAGGCCCTGACCCGCTTCCAGGCCGCCGTCGGCTGGACCCAGGAGGACCTCGACGCCCTGCTCGATCCCATGGCCGGCGAGGGCAAGGAGGCGGTGGCCTCGATGGGCGACGACGCCCCGCCCGCCGTGCTGTCCGAACAGACCCGGCCCTTCTCCCACTATTTCCGCCAGGCCTTCGCCCAGGTCACCAATCCGCCGATCGACTCCCTGCGCGAGGCGGGGGCGATGAGCCTGCGCACCCGTTTCAAGAACCTCGGCAACATCCTCGCCCAGGACGAGACCCAGACGCAGGTCTTCGTGCTCGACAGCCCGGTCCTGACCACCGGCATGTACGAGCGGATGCTGGACGTGGTCGGCGCCGGGGCGACCATCCTGATCGACTGCACCTTCCCGGCCCCTTCGAAGGGCGCCCGGCCCGGCGGGGCGCTGAAGGCCGCGCTGGACCGTATCCGCGACGAGGCCGTAGCGGCCGCGCGCGACGGGGCCGCCCTGATCGTCCTGACCGACGAACACGCGACTGCGGACCGCCCCCTGATTCCGATGATCCTCGCCACCGCCGCCGTCCACGGCCGTTTGGTCGACGAGGGTCTGCGCACCTTCTGCTCGCTGGTGGTGCGCTCGGCCGAGGCCATCGACGCCCACGCCTTCGCCGTTCTGGTCGGTTGCGGCGCGACGGCGGTGAACGCCTGGCTGGCGCAGGAGAGTTTCCTCGAGCGGCTGGACGGCGGCCGCTATCCGGGCCTGAGCCTTCGCGACGCCTGCCTCAACCACAAACAGGCCATCGAGAGCGGGCTGCGGAAGATCCTCGCCAAGAAGGGCATCTCGGTCATCTCCGCCTACCGCGGCGCCTGCGAGTTCGAGGCCTTGGGTCTCAGCCGGGCATTGGTCGCCGAATATTTCCCCGGCATGACCTCACGCATCTCGGGCGTTGGCCTCGCCGGGATCGAGAGCCAGGCGGCCTCCCGCTCGGCGCGGGCCTTCGGCGCGCCCCGCCCTGCCCTGCGCATCGGCGGCGCCCACCGCATCCGCGCCGGCGAGGAGACCCACGCCTGGGACGCCGAGATGATCCACCGGCTGCAGGACGCCACCACCCGCAACGACTACAAGCGCTTCAAGGCCTACAGCCGCCGCGCCGGCGAACTGCCCGCCGTCGCCCTGCGCGACCTGCTCGACTTCCGCGAGGCGGTCCCGATCCCGGTCGAGGCGGTCGAGAGCGTCAACGAAATCCGCAAGCGGTTCGTCACCCCCGGCATGTCTCTCGGCGCCCTGTCGCCCGAGGCGCACGAGACGCTGAACATCGCCATGAACCGCATCGGCGCCCGCTCGGTGTCCGGCGAGGGCGGCGAGGACCCGGAGCGCTATCACCCGCGCCCGAACGGCGACAATCCGAACTCGGCGGTCAAGCAGATCGCCTCGGGCCGCTTTGGCGTCACCGCCGAATATCTGAACCAGTGCCGCGAGATCGAGATCAAGGTGGCCCAGGGCGCCAAGCCCGGCGAGGGCGGCCAGCTGCCCGGCTTCAAGGTCACCGAATTCATCGCCCGCATGCGCCATTCGACGCCGGGCGTCGGCCTGATCAGCCCGCCGCCGCACCACGACATCTATTCGATCGAGGACCTGGCCCAGCTCATCTACGACCTGAAGCAGATCAATCCCGACGCCCGGGTCACCGTGAAGCTGGTCGCCCAGTCGGGCATCGGCGCGGTCGCCGCCGGCGTGGCCAAGGCCCGGGCCGACGTCATCCTCATCGCCGGCCATAACGGCGGCACCGGCGCCTCGGCGCTCGGCTCGATCAAGCACGCCGGTCTGCCGTGGGAGCTGGGCCTGTCCGAGGCCCATCAGGTGCTCAGCCTCAACGGCCTGCGCAGCCACGTCCGCCTGCGCACCGACGGCGGACTGAGGACCGGCCGCGACATCGTCGTCGCCGCCCTGCTCGGCGCCGAGGAGTTCGGCATCGGCACCGCCTCGCTGATCGCGGTCGGCTGTCTGATGGTGCGCCAGTGCCATTCCAACACCTGCCCGGTCGGGGTCTGCGTCCAGGACGAGCGGCTGCGCGCCATGTTCACCGGCACGGCCGACAAGGTGGTGAACCTGTTCAGCTTCATCGCCGAGGAGACCCGCGAGGGGCTCGCCTCCCTCGGCCTGCGTTCGCTGGACGAGGCCGTGGGCCGCACCGACCTGCTGCGCCAGGTGTCGCGCGGCGGCGCCCAGCTGGACGACCTGGACCTCAACCCCCTGCTGGTGCGGGTCGGCGAGGGCGACGCGCGCCGCCCCGCCGACGCGCCCCGCAATGCCGTGCCCGACGCCCTGGACGCGCAGATCGAGCGCGACGCCACCCCCTTCCTCGAGCGCCGCGAGAAGATGCAGCTGACCTACGCCGTGGCCAACACCCAGCGCGCCATCGGCGCGCGGATGTCGTCGCACATCGTGCGCCGCTTCGGCTCCGACCTGCCGGACGGCCACCTGACGCTGAACCTGCGCGGGGCCGCCGGCCAGTCGCTGGCTGCCTGGGGCATGAAGGGGCTGCGCATCGAACTGGACGGCGAGGCCAACGACTATGTCGGCAAGGGCCTGTCCGGGGCCGAGATCATCGTCCGGCCGCCGTCATGGGCCGCCGGCGCCGCCCTGATCGGAAACACCTGCCTCTACGGCGCCACCTCGGGCGCCCTGTTCGCGGCCGGGGCGGCGGGGGAGCGGTTCGCCGTCCGCAACTCCGGCGCCAGCGCCGTCGTCGAGGGCTGCGGCGCCCACGGCTGCGAATACATGACCGGCGGCGTGGTGGTGATCCTCGGCGCGACCGGCTGGAATTTCGGCGCCGGCATGTCCGGGGGCGAGGCCTTCGTCCACGATCCCGAAGGCGCAGCGCACGCCCGCCTCAACCCCGCCTCGGTGGTCGCCGGCCCGGTCGTCGGCGAGGCCGCCGTCCGCCTCCACGCCCTGGTCGCCCGCCACGCCGCCGAGACCGGCTCGCCGCTCGCGCGCCGCCTGCTCGAACGCTGGCCGCTCGCCCTCCGCGAGTTCAGCCACATCCTGCCCGTGTCGGAAGAAGCGCTGTCGGTGAACGCCCGCCGCCACGCCCCTGGTCCCTAGTCCCTAGCCCCTAGTCCCTAGCCCATCACCGAAAGAACAGTCAGCCCTGCTTGTAATCGAAATCGGTGTGGCTACACTCCCGCGACACTGTTGACGTCTCGCAGGGGAATCGCATGAAGCTCCGACATTGCCGAGTGTTGCTCGCGGTTTCGCTGACGCTACCGGGCGTTGCTAGCGCAGCATCCTGGAGCAAAGCATTTGCGGTGGAATGGTTCGAGCCGGCGTTTTACG
>DASRXE010000152.1:0-5737 GCA_035654315.1 Brevundimonas sp. | reverse complement strand
CGGCGCCTGGATGGCGGCCACCAGCCGGTCGATTTCGGCCTGGTTGACCAGCGGGGCCGAGGCCTTGGCCACCACCTTGCCCATGGCGTCGACGGCGAAGGTCTCGGGCGCGCCGGTAATGCCGAGATCCAGCCCGGCCCGCCCCTCGCGGTCGACCAGCACCATCGCATAGGGGTCGCCCAGTTCGTCGAGGAAGGCGCGGGTATCGGCGGGGTCGTCCTTCCACGCCACACCGACCACGGCGACGCCACGCTCCTTCAGCGCCATCAGCTGCGGGTGCTCGATGCGGCAGGGGGCGCACCAGCTGGCGAAGACGTTGATCAGCATCGGCTTGCCGACCCCCGCCGTCTTCAGGTCGACCACGCCGGGACCGGCGGTCGAGCCGGTCAGCATCGGCAGGACGGTCTCGGGCACCGGCTGGCCGACCAGGGCGTCGGGCCGGTATTCGCTGCCGCGTCCGTCTGCGAGGTTGCGCCCGGCCACGTCGCCGAGGCGCAGGGCGGCGAAGGCGACCAGCGCCACGAGGGCGACAAGGGGGATGACGGCCAGCCAGCGGTTCATGCGCTCACTCCTCCGCCTCCAGCCGCTTCAGCTCGGCCGACCAGCGCCGCGCGGCCATCCCGGCGCGGGCGGCGAGGGCGCCGAGCACGACGGCGCTGACCCCCCAGGCGGGCCAGACGAAGCCGGCGTAGGGGCTCATGTCGAGGTCGAGCATGCAGTCAGGCCTCCAGGGCGCGGCGGGCGCGGATCGACACCACCCGGCGGCGCACGATCTCGGTGCGGATGGCGGTCAGCCAGACGGCGAGAAAGAACAGACCCCAGGCGGCCATCATGGTCAGCAGCGGGGTCAGGTAGACCGGCGGCATCGCCGGGCCGTCGGCGCGGAGCAGCGAGGCCGGCTGGTGCAGGGTGTTCCACCAGTCGACCGAGAATTTGACGATCGGCAGGTTCACCAGACCGACGAGGCCCAGTACGGCGGCGGCGCGCGCGGCCCGGGTCTCGTCGTCGATCGAGGCGCGCAGGGCCATGTAGCCGAGGTAGAACAGGAACAGGATCAGCACCGACATCAACCGGGCGTCGCCCCAGGCCCACCAGGCGCCCCACATCGGCTTGCCCCACAGGCTGCCGGTGATCAGGGCCAGGGCGGTGAAGGCGGCCCCGGGCAGGGCGGCCGCGCGGGCCGCGGCGTCGGCCAGCGGATGACGAAAGACCAGGGCGAAAAAGCTTGAGACGCCGAGCGCGGCGTAGGCCGCCAGCCCCACCGAGGCGGCGGGCACATGCACGAACATGATCCGCACCGTGTCGCCCTGCTGGTAGTCTTCCGGCGCGGCGAAGGCGAGCCAGGTCGCTGCCGCCAGCAGCATGACGGCCAGCCCCCAGACCGCCGGCATCAGCGGCCGGGTGAAGCGCAGGAAGCGGTCGGGATTGGCGAGGCCGAACATGCCGCGCGGATTACGCGTCGGCCGCGCGCGCGGCAAGCGGGCCCAGCGTCGCATTACGAAGGCTTAAGTAGCGCTGTTCGCGATGGCGGCCTACCGCGCTTGGAGTTTCAATCTTCGCCGCAGCCACGATGACCCGTCTTTCCCGCCTCGCCCCCGCTCTCGTCGCCCTGCTCGCCGCGCCGTCCGTACTGGCGAAGGAACCGACAGCCGCGCCGGCCGATTGGGGTGTCGCCCTGGCCGAGGACGCCCGCGCCTTCCGTGACGTCATCGCCGACAGCCATCCAGGGCCGGTCGATGTGGAGAACCCGGGCTTCAACGCCCGGCTCGACGCCGGCCTGGCGCTGGCGCTGCAACGGGCCGAAACCGCCGACAGCTATGAGCACTGGTATTTCGCCATGCAGGCCTTCGTCGCCTCCTTCGATGACGGCCATCTGGGGCTCACGGACTGGGCGGCGATGGGCCACCGCTGGACGGCGGACTGGCCGGGCTTCCTGACCGGACTGAGGGTCGACGACGGCGACGAACGCCATGAGGTGGTGTTCCGCCAGGACGAGGCGGCGCCCCCGCTGGGCGCGGTTCTGGTCGGCTGTGACGGCAGGCCGGCGGAGGCGCTGGCGGCGGAGACCATCGGCCGGGGCGCGGGGCGCTGGTCCATGGCCTCGCGCCGCGCGGCCTATGCCGGGGCGCTGTTCGTGGACCAGCACAACCCGTGGATTGACCGGCCCGAGCAGTGCGACTTCCGGGTGGGGGACGCGGTGCGCCGCTATGCCTTGAACTGGCGGAACCTGCCCGATGAGGTGCGCGACGCCGGCTTCGCCGCCGCCCGCAGCCCGCGCTTCACCACCGGCATCGAACTCCGTCCCTGGAGCGGCGGGCAATGGATCAGCCTGGGCGGCTTCAACGGCGATCCGGCCAGCGCCGACGGCGTCGCTCTCACGGCCCTGACGGCCGAGGTCGCGGCCCGGGCGGATGAGATTCGATCGGCCCCGGCGGTGGTGTTCGACCTGCGCGGCAACAACGGCGGTTCGTCGAGCTGGATCTACGGCCTGGCCCGCGGCCTGTGGGGCGAGGACCATGTCGGCTGGCGCCAGCCCGAATCCTCGGCGGTGGACTGGCGCGCCTCCGAAAAGAACCTCGCCGCCGTCGAAGGCTACAAGACCCTGCTCGGCCCCGATCCGGAGGTGCAGGCCTGGCTCGGCAAGATTTCCACCGGCCTGACCGCCGCGCGGGCCGCCGGAGAGCCGCTGTGGCGCCAGGCGGACGACGAGCCGCCGGCCGTCGAGCCCGCCACGCCGACCCCGATGCAGGCCCGGACCTGGGTGCTGACGGACTCCGGCTGCGCCTCCGCCTGCCTCGACGCGGTCGACCTGCTCAAGGCCCTGGGGGCGGTTCATCTGGGGCAGGAGACTTCGGGCGACACGGTCTATATGGAAATCCGCGAAGAGCCGCTGCCGGGCGGCCGCGTCACCGCGCGCGTGCCGATGAAGGTCTATCGCGGCCGGATGCGGGGCAATAACGAGACCTATGTTCCCGCTCACGCCTGGAAGGGCGAGCTGGCGGACACCGCCGGCATCGAGGCCTGGATCGCCGGACTCGACGCCGCCGCGGCCAGGCGCTAGGGCGGTTCCATGACCGACGATCCGACCAAAGACAGCAACGGCAACGTCCTCGCCGACGGCGACAGCATGACGCTGATCAAGGACCTCAAGGTCAAGGGCTCGGGCGGGGTGACGCTGAAGCGCGGCGCTCTGGTCAAGAACATCCGTCTGACCGGCGATCCCGACGAGATCGAGGCCAATGTCGAAAAAGTCCGCGGCCTCGTCCTGCGCACCGAGTTCGTCAAGAAAGCCTGACTTAAGGGCGCTATCGCTCGCCGCGCGGCGGCTGGCTGCCTGAGCGCGTTCTGCGCCTAACCCTGCGCGTTCCTGATCGCCGCGGCGCCGGCGAGCGGCGTCACCACCGCTGCGAACAGCACATGGGCCGCAAGGAAGGCCAGGGCCGGAGCCGGCGACAGGCCGTTCACCGCCCGCTCCAGCGCGCCCGCGCCGAACACCACTGGCGGGATGAACAGCGGCAGGACCACGACCGCGATCAGCAACCCGCCGCGCTTCGAACCCAGCGCCAGCGCCGCGCCCAGCGCCCCTGTCAGGGCGAAGCCCAGGGCGCCGATCAGGGCCGACAGCCCGACCAGCGGCGCCTGTTCCGGCGGCAGGCCGAGGGTGATGGCGGCGACGGGCGCGGTGAGCGCCAGCGGGACGCCGACGGCCAGCCACTGCGCCTTGGCCTTGGCCAGAACGACCAGCTCCAGCGGGACCGGGCCGAGGGCGATCAGGTCCAGAGCGCCGTCCTCCAGATCCCGCTCGAACAGCCGTTCCAGCGACAGGATCGACGACAGCGCCAGCGCCAGCCAGGCGATCCCGCCCGCCACCGGCCTGAGGCCGGCCGGGTCGCCCCCCGCCGCCAGCGGAACGAGCACGGTCAGGCACAGGAAGAAGCCGCAGGCCAGCAGCGGCCCGCCGCCGCCCGACCAGGCCAGCGCCAGCTCGCGCCGCCACAGGATCAGCAGCGCCCTCATCGTCCCGTCCCCAGATCGACGGCGCGCGAGGCGACGGGGAGCGGATCGTGCACCGCCGCGAGGATGGCGCCGCCCTTGTCGAGGTGGGCCTGCATCAGCACGCCCAGGGCGGCGCGCCATCGGACGTCCAGCGGGGCGAAGGGCTCGTCCAGCAGCCAGATCGGCCGGGGCGCGGCGATCAGGCGGGCGAAGGCGAGGCGGCGGCGCTGGCCGGCGGACAGCTGGCGCACCTCGAGGTCGAGCAGCGGCTCGAGCGCCAGCACGTCGACGGCGGCGTCCGTGGCGAGGCGATCAGCGCCGAGCCAGCCGGCCTGGAAGGCCAGTTCGTCGCGGGCCCGGCGGGCGCCCTTGAGGCCGTCCAGGTGCCCCAGCCAGTGGAGGTGACGACGCCGCGCCTCGGCGTTGTCGGCGCCTGTGAAGGCGATGGTCCCGGCGTCGGGGCGGAGGAAGCCGGCGATCGCGCGCAGCAGGCTGGTCTTGCCCGCGCCGTTGGCGCCCGTCAGCGCCACGGCCTCGCCCGGGGCCAGCGACAGGTACAGGTCGCGGAACAGCACCCGTTCGCCGCGGGACAGGGTGAGGCCGGCGACGGTCAGCATCGGCCGAAGCCCCAGTTGCGAGCCTCTCTCAATGACCCTGCGCCCGTCGTGGATACATGGACGCCCGCGGGAACCACCGCTATATCCGCCGACGCCGCAGCAGGCGTTCGCCGCGCGCGGCGGGGACCTGTGCGCCCCGCCGTCTGTCGCGCGATCGCGCAACCGGATGTCCGGGCGGCGTAGACCAGAGGAACCTCTCCATGCCGTCAGTCGACAGCCTTTCCACCCGGCGCGATCTCTCCGTCGGGCGCAAGAAATACGCCTATTACAGCCTTCCGGCCGCCGAGGAAGCCGGCCTGACCGGGATTTCCCGCCTGCCGCGATCGATGAAGGTGCTGCTGGAGAACTTGCTGCGCAACGAGGACGGCGTCTCGGTCACCGAGGCCGACCTGCGCGCCATCGCCGCCTGGATCGACAACAAGGGCGCTGTCGAGCACGAGATCGCCTTCCGCCCCGCCCGCGTGCTGATGCAGGACTTCACCGGCGTTCCCGCCGTCGTCGATCTGGCCGCCATGCGCGACGCCATGTCGGCCCTGGGCGCCGATCCGTCGAAGATCAACCCGCTGAACCCGGTCGATCTGGTCATCGACCACTCGGTCATGGTCGACCATTTCGGCGACGGCAAGTCGTTCGAGCGCAACGTCGAGCGCGAGTACGAGCGCAATATCGAGCGCTACAATTTCCTGCGCTGGGGTTCGTCGGCCTTCAATAATTTCCGCGTCGTGCCCCCGGGCACCGGCATCTGCCACCAGGTCAATCTCGAGAACCTGGCCCAGACCGTCTGGACCGTGGCCGAGGGCAAGGCGACCGTGGCCTATCCCGACACCGTAGTGGGCACCGACAGCCACACCACCATGATCAACGGTCTGGCCGTGCTGGGCTGGGGCGTCGGCGGCATCGAGGCCGAGGCGGCCATGCTGGGCCAGCCGATCCCGATGCTGATCCCGGAAGTCGTCGGCTTCCGCCTGTCCGGCGCCCTGCCCGAAGGCGCCACCGCCACCGATCTGGTCCTGACCGTCACCCAGATGCTGCGCAAGAAGGGCGTGGTCGGCAAATTCGTCGAGTTCTTCGGCCCCGGCGTCACCAGCCTGACCATCGAGGACCAGGCCACCATCGCCAACATG
>DASRXE010000151.1:0-10018 GCA_035654315.1 Brevundimonas sp. | reverse complement strand
CCTTGGCGAGATGGGCCTGTTCCTGCGCCTCGCCGACGTCGTGGTCATGGGCGGCTCCTTCTCCGCCGCGCTGGAGAAGCCCCCCGTCGGCGGCCACAACCCGCTCGAGCCCGCCCGCCTCGGCAAGCCCGCCGTCACCGGGCCGGACATGAGCAACTGGGCCGCTGTCGCCGATCACCTGGTTCAGGCCGGCGGTCTGGCGGTCGTCGACGCCCCCTGGGAGCTGCCCGCCGTCCTCGCCCCCCTGCTCGCCGACGAAAAGGCCGCCCGGGCCATGGGCGAGCGCGGCCGCCGCGCCGCCACCGAGGCCGGTTCGGGACTGGATCGGTTGATGGAAACGCTCGATCCGCTGCTGCCGCCTGCGCCATTCCGGGGCGGCCGATGAAGCTCAACACTCCCCGGTGGTGGTACGACCGCGAGCGCCGCCACGCGCCGATGACGCGCCTACTGCTCAAGCCGCTGTCGTGGATCTGGGCCGCCGCCACCGCCCGCCGCATCGCCAGGGCCACGCCGGTCGACCCCGGCGTTCCGGTCATCTCCATCGGCAACCTGACCGTCGGCGGCTCCGGCAAGACCCCCGTCGCCCGCGAGGTGCTGCGCCTGCTCCGCGCCGCCGGCGTCGACGCCCACGCCCTGTCCCGCGGCTACGGGGGCGCGCTGGAGGGCCCGACCCGCGTCGATCCCGCCGTCCACACCGCCGCCGACGTCGGCGACGAGCCGCTGATGCTGGCGCTGGACAGCCCCGCCTGGATCGCTCGCGACCGAGTCGCCGGAGCCCGCGCCGCCGCCGAGGCGGGCGCGCAGGCGCTGGTGCTCGACGACGCCCACCAGAACCCGGCGCTGAAGAAGTCCCTCAGCCTGGTCGTGGTCGACGGCGAGACCCGCGGTGACGAATGGCCCTTCGGCGACGGCTCGGTCTTCCCGTCGGGGCCGATGCGCGAACCGCTGAAGGCTGGCCTCGCCCGCGCCGACGCCGTGGTCGTCCTGCTCCCCGCCGACGCCCCCGAAGCCGACCCTGAGCTGATCACCGAGTTCGGCGCCCTGCCTGTGTTCATCGCCGGTCTCCAGCCCGCCGCGCCGCCGCCGCCCGGCCCGCTCGTCGGCTTCGCCGGCATAGCCAAGCCGTGGAAGGTCGAGCGCTCGCTGATCGCCGCCGGCGCGGACCTGAAGGACTTCGCCCCCTTCCCCGACCACGCCGCCTTCCGGGAACAGGATCTCCGCTTCCTCGCCGACCGCGCGCAGCAATTCGAAGCGCAACTGATCACCACCGAAAAGGACTGGTCCCGACTGCCGCCGGAATGGCGCGAACGGGTCGTGAGTTGGCCGGTGAAGGCTGTATTCGAGGACGAGACGAGGTTTGCCCGGCTTCTGCGATCTCTCTCCCGGCGGGAGAGGGCTTGAGCCTCCGGGAGCGAAGCAACCGGCAAGGCGAAAGGGTGAGGGGCTACGGCCTGAAAACGGCGTAAGCCGTGTCGCTGTCCGGAGCGGCGGCTTACGCCGACGGTCGCCAGCCGACCCTCATCCGACGGGGCTCCGCCCCGCCACCTTCTCCCATCGGGAGAAGGACTATTCGCTGCGGTAAACCACCCCGCCCTTCATCACGAACCGCACCCGCTCCAGCTCGGTCACATCGCTCAGCGGATTGCCCGCCACCGCGATCAAATCCGCCGGCATCCCGACCGCGATCCGCCCCGCCTCCTCCGAAATCCGCAGGTGCGCCGCCGCGTTCACCGTCGCCGTCTGGATCGCCTCCAGCGGCGTCAGCCCGGCGCTTGCCAGAAGCGCGAACTCGCCCGCGTTGTCGCCATGCGCCGAGACCCCGCTGTCCGTCCCGAACGCGATCCGCACCCCGCCGTCATGCGCCCGCCGCGCCATCTCAAGCATCAGCGGTCCCGCCTCCAGCGCCTTGGCCGTCTGGGCCGGGGTGAAGAAATTGTCCGGCCCCGCCGCGATCCGGGCCACGAAGTCCCCCGCCATCAGCGTCGGAACCAGATAGACCCCCTCGCGCCGCATCAGCCGGATCGACTCGTCGTCCAGATACGTCCCGTGCTCGATCGAGTCGCCGCCCGCCCGCAGGAAGCTGTTGATCCCGTCCGCCCCATGGGCGTGCGCCGTCACCTGCCGCCCCATCCGGTGTCCGGCCTCGACGATGGCCGCCAGCTCGGCCTCCGAAAACTGCTGCCCCAGCCCGGCGGCCGTGTTCGACAGCACCCCGCCGGTGGCGGTGATCTTGATGATGTCCGCCCCCGAGCGCACCTGCAGCCGCACCGCCCGCATGCAGTCCTCCGGCCCCGAGCACACGCTCTCGGACGACAGCAGGTGCATGACGTCCTCGCGGTAGCCGTTGATGTCGCCGTGGCCCCCGTGAATCGACACCGACTGGCCCGAGGCGATGACCCGCGGCCCCGGCACATCGCCGCGCCCGATGGCGTCGCGCAGGGCGAACACCGCCTCGTTGCTCCCGCCCAGGTCGGCCACCGTCGTGAACCCCGCCATCAGCGTCCGCCGGGCGTAGCGCGCGCCGACAAAGGCCTGGTCGGCGTTGGACTGGGTCACCTCCTCCAGCCGGCCATTGGGGTTCTGCTGGCCGGTCAGGTGAACGTGGCTGTCGATCAGGCCGGGCAGGACGAACTGGTCGCGCAGATCGACGATCCGGCCTTCTCCGACGAAGCCGTCGCGCACCTCGACGATCCGGTTCCCTCTGATCACGAGAGTTTTATCGCGCTGAACGACGCCGGTCGCCGGATCGGCCAGAAGCCGCCCCGCCTGCACGAACGTGGTTCCCTCAAGCGGGGAAACGGGCGCGACGGCGGGTGTTTGCGCGGCGGCGCCGTGGGCCGCCATCAAGATCGCGGCAACGATAAACCTTGTGATGATCTTCACGAAACCCCTCCACAACAGCCGGCTTCACCTTAGTCGCCTGACGCTGCCCGCCAAGGCTCAGGTTGCTAGGGGCGTCACGATTTGAAACAACCCGTGGCTTCCTGAAACCGTGCGAGGGGCGTCGCATGCGGCTAGCGAGACGAGGATTCATTCTGGGCGGCGCCGCGCTGGTGTCGGGCTGCGCAACCGCGGCCGCCCGTCCGGTCACGACCCTCGCCGGGGCGCAGGTCGCGCAGACGCCGTCGGTCCAGATCGAGCGCGCGCCCCAGGCCATCACCGCCCAGCTGAACTCCACCCGTCCGCTCGACCCGCGCGGCTCGGTGCGCAAGGAGCTGATGGACCGCGCCCTGGCGGCGCTGGACATCCACAAGGACAGAATCACCCAACGCGACCGTATGTATCTGGTCGACTTCAAGAAATTCTCGGGCGACGAGCGGCTGTACGAGGTCGATCTGCACGGCGGCGCGGTCACCCTGATGCGCACCACCCACGGCCGCGGCTCCGACCCGTCGCACACCGGCTTCGCGCAACAGTTCTCGAACACGCCGGACAGCTACATGTCCTCGGTGGGGGCCTACGCCACCGCCGGCGCGGGGCACGGCCCGCAGCAGGGGCCCAACGTCCTTCTGGATGGGCTGGAGTACACCAACAACCTGGCCCGCGAGCGCGCCATCATCGTCCACGGCGCCGACTACGCCGACCCGGCCTTCCTCGCCCGCGAAGGCAAGCTGGGCCGCAGCTACGGCTGCTTCTCCGTCGCCCATCACGACCTGCCGATCCTGCGCGAACGGATGGGCGAGAACCGGCTTCTATTCGCCTGGGCTTGAGGTACGGGCGCGGCTTGCGTCCTCGGGCGTTCACGCGCACCAATGTGTCATGAAGCCTGACCTTATGATCGCCGCCCTCGGGTCGGCGGCCTTACTTCTTACTGCGGTCCCGGCGACGGCCGAGGAGCCCAGACAGGAAGCCGTCTGTTCACGTCCAGGCTTCCACCCGGAAGAGGGCGTTGTCGCCCGGTCGGAAACCGCCGAACGCATCTTCCTCGCCGTCGAAACTGAAATCTTCCCGGGCGCCGACAAGGAAACCTATACGGAGGTCGTGGTCACGGACGAAGGCGACCACTGGTCTGTGTTTCGTCACCGTCCACCGGAGCCTGCGCAGCCCGACGGGTCCCGGCGCATCTGGATCGGCGGCGGCCAGTTGGGCATGCAGATCGTCAAATGCGATGGCGCGATTTCCGAGGTGTTTCTCCAGCGATGAAGGAGGCGCGGGTTTGCGACCGCCTAGCGCATCGGACGCCGGGCTGCGTGGCGGATAGCGATTATCCGCACCTCGGCATCAAGCACGGCATACCGAATGACATAGGGACGGAAGCTCGTCAGTTCCCGGACGCCGGGCCTTACCGGCCGTCCGCGATTTGGGAATTCCCGCAGGCTTTCGCTGAGATCGACCAGTCCGCTCGCGACCTCGCTGGCCGCCCTCGGATTTGACGCCTCAATGTCCAGGCCGATGCCGATCAGATCTTCACGCGCCTGATCCGACCAGGCTACTCGCCGCACTTGGGCGGCGGCAGCGGATTGTCTGTCCCCCACGATAGCAGCCAGCGCTTCACCGCCTCATGGCTCACAACCCGGCCCGCCTCGAAGTCGGCCAGGCCCCGCTCGGTCGCCGCGTCGAATGCCGCCTCGGCCCCGGCGTCAAAGATCGCCGGCTCTTCGCCGAATTCGTTCTTCGGGTCGCTCATGGTACGACAGTAACACAGCGCGGATTTGACATCACGCGCGTTCAACCCAAACGGGATGCGAACATCATTCTCAACCTGCGGCGCCGTCCTGTTCCCGCTCCATCGCCCGCCAGCCGATGTCCGTCCGGTGGAACCCGCCCGGCCAGTCGATCTTCCGGATCGCCGCATAGGCCCGCTGGCGCGCCTCGGCGATGTCCTTGCCCCGGGCGCAGACGTTCAGGACCCGCCCGCCCGCGGCGACCAGCTGGCCGTCGTCCTGGCGCCGGGTGCCGGCGTGGAACACCTGCACGTGCGGACCGAAATTCTGCTCGGCCCCGCGGATGATCGACCCTTCCAGCGGGCTGTCCGGATAGCCGCTCGCCGCCAGCACCACGCAGATCACCGTCTCCGGCCGGAACTCGGGCGGCGCGACCCGGGTCAGGTCTCCCCGCGCGCAGGCCAGCAGCAGCGGCACGATGTCCCCGTCCAGCCGCATCATCAGCACCTGGCATTCCGGGTCGCCGAAGCGGGCGTTGAACTCGACCACCTTCGGCCCGTCCTCCGTCGCCATCAGCCCGGCGTACAGCACCCCGCGATAGGGCATCCCCTCGCGCGCCATGCCGGCGATGACCGGCGCCACGATCTCCCGCTCCGCCGCCTCGACCAGCTCGGGCGTGAACACCGGGGCCGGGGAATAGCTGCCCATGCCCCCCGTATTCGGCCCCAGGTCGCCGTCATAGGCCCGCTTGTGGTCCTGCGCCCCGCCCAGCAGCAGCGCTCTCTGACCGTCGCAGACCGCGAACAGCGAGCCCTCCTCGCCGTCCATGAACTCCTCGATCACCACCCGCGCCCCGGCCGTGCCGAAGCGCCCGCCCAGCATCCGCTCGATCTCGCCCTCGGCCTCGCGCTTGTTGGGGCTGATGGCCACGCCCTTGCCCGCCGCCAGCCCATCGGCCTTGATCACATAGGGCGGCTTGAACACCGTCAGCGCCTGCCGCGCCTCGTGCAGCCGTTCGTAGACGCCGTATCCCGCAGTCGGGATCTCGTGCCGCTCCATGAAGGCCTTGGAGAAGGCCTTGGACGTCTCCAGCTGGGCCGCCTTCTTCGTCGGCCCGAAACAGGGAATGCCCGCGGAGGCCAGCCGGTCGGCCAGTCCGGCCTCCAGCGCCGTCTCCGGCCCCACCACTACCAGGTCGGCCTTCATCTCGCGCGCCACGGCCGCCAGGGCGTCCGCGTCCGTGACCTTCAGCGCGATCCGCTCGCCCAGCTTGTCCATGCCCGGGTTGCCGGGCGCGATGACCAGCCGCCGCACGAGGGGCGACTGGGCGATCTTCCACGCCAGGGCGTGTTCGCGTCCGCCCGATCCCACCAGCAGGATGTTCATCCCCGCGCAATGACCGCACCTGCGAAGTCGGTCAAGCGTCGGACGTCCCGATCGCGCCTGTTAACCCATGATGTTGCAACCCGGGGCCCGTTGTGGATGAATGATCCAGTCCGGCAACAAATCACTGGGAGGCGTGCCATGGGCGTGTTTCTACAGTCGCTGAAGGACGGGGGCCCGTCCCACGCGGTCGAACAATCCGATGAGGGTTTCGCGGTCGTGCGCAAACGCCGGGCGGATCGCGCCGCCTTCAACCAGCTGGCGCGCGAGGTGATGGAGCGTTCGGGCGACGACTACCTCGCCCTGCCGCGCTACGACGGCCCGGCCAACTACGACCGCGTCTTCATCATCCCGATCGACGGCTGAGCGTCCGCGGTCGGCGGAGTCCGCCGCGGATACTCCAGCTGCATCGCGACCACGTCGGCTGTGCGACGCCCGTAGCGGCGCTCGACTCCTTGCAGGGCGGCCTCCAGGGCCTGCGCCGGCGGCGCGCCGCCGATCGCCGCCAGGCGCCGCGCCTCCGGCCAGTCCGCGACCGCCCGATCCGGCAGAACGCGCACGCCGTTTCGCGTTGTCACCGGGCCGGGGGCGAACGTCACCGCGCGCGACCGGTAGGTCCGCGACCAGGCGTCGGCGGTGAGGGCCAGCGACACCTCGTCCATCCCCGGCGTCAGCGCCACGCCCAACTCCTCCCGGTTCCAGAAGGCGAGGGTGTTGCCGATCACCGTCAGGGCGAAGGGCCGGTTGAACCGGAACGCCTTGCTGTGGTGTCGGGCGTCCCAGGCCGCCAGCCCGATGTCCCGGGCCACCGCCTCCGCCCGATCCCGCCCGGCGATGGCCTCGATCAGGGTCAGCGCCATCGGGATGGAGGCGGTGATCCCGGTCGTCGTCGCCACGGCGCCGTCCACCACGATCCGCCGGTCGGCGACGTAGCGGATCTCGGGATGATCCTTCCGCAACCGCTTGACGAAATACCAGTGGGTGGTGGCCGCCTTGCCGTCGAGCAGCCCGGTCTCGGCGACCACCGTGGCGCCCGCGCAGACGCCGACGACGATGGCACCGTTCGCCGCCTGCTTGCGGATCCACGCCAGGGCGGCCGGATCGTCGTTGCGGCTCATCGCCGGCACGATGACGTAGTCGGCGCCCTCCGGGTGCCGCGCGTCGAATTGCGCCGTCGTCGCCTGCGGTTCGACCGTCAGGGCCGGATACAGCTTCACCGGGCCCGCCCCGGTCGCCACCAGCATCACCTCCGCCACGTCGGCGCGCTTCAGGACGCCATAGGGCATCAGATAGTCGGTGGCCTCGGTCGCGTCGTTGATGCCGATGACGGCGACCACCGGCCGCGCCCGCTTCGGGGGCTTCAGCGCCGCCAGGGCGGCCGCCGCCTCGGCCCGCGGGATCGGCGGGGGCGCCGCCGAGGCCGGAGCCGGCGGCAACGCGAGGATCAACGCCCCGCCCGCCACCGCGGCCAGCGCCGCCGCGCCGAGCCCGCTCCACACCAGAATCCGCCGTTTCATGACCACCGTCCTTCCGGCCCAACTTGACTCCGAGGCTACGCCCGGGCCCTTCTGTCCGAAATGACATAGATCGGGCGAATCCTGCCATGCCGCGCGCCGTCGCCGTCGTCATCTTTCCCGGCTTCCAGCTGCTCGACGCGGCCGGCCCCGCCTCGGCGTTCGAGATCGCCGAACGGTTCCGGCCCGGCAGCTACGATCTCGCGCTCGTCGCGCCCGACGGCGGGGCCGTCGAGAGCTCGTCCGGCCTCACCCTGTCGGCCCGCCCGCTCGATGACGCGCCGGTCGACACCGTGGTCGTCTCGGGCGGCGACATCGGCGGCGCCCTGCCCGAGGCGCACCGCATCGTCAGTTGGCTGAAGGCCGTCCCCGCCCGCCGCGTCGCCAGTGTCTGCTCCGGGGCCTTCCTGCTGGCCGAGGCCGGCCTGCTCGACGGCCGCCGCGCCACCACCCACTGGGACTCGACCGCCGACTTCGCCCGCCGCTATCCGAAGGTGACGCTCGACGCCGAGCGCATCTTCATCCGCGACGGCGACGTCTGGACCTCGGCCGGCATCACTGCCGGCATCGACATGGCGCTGGCCCTGATCGAGGACGACCACGGGCCCGCCCTCGCCCGCCGCGTGGCCCAGCAGCTGGTCGTTCACCAGCGCCGTCCCGGCGGCCAGTCGCAGTTCTCGGCCCTCGTGGAGCTCGGTGGGCGCACCGGCCGCTTCGCCGGTCTGATCGACTGGATGCGCGACCACCTGGCCGAACCGCTGACGGTCGAGCGCCTGGCCGATCAGGCCGCCATGAGCCCGCGCAATTTCGCCCGCGCCTTCACGGCGGAGACCGGCGTCACCCCCGCCCGGGCCGTCGAACGCCTGCGCCTTGAGATCGCCCGCACGGCGGTCGAGACCACGCCGGCGCCGCTGGACCGCATCGCCGAGGCCACGGGCTTCAGCGATCCCGGCCGAATGCGCCGGGCTTTCCTGCGCACCCTGGGCCACCCGCCCCAGGCGCTGCGAAGAACGAGACGGTAGCGCCATCCGAATGGCCGGCGGCTGGAAATGGCGCAATCCGACGGACCGGCCGCCGGCGGCGGTGAGCTTCTCATGGGGAACCACCGCAATGCCACCAGAGGTTCAGTGCATTTTATGTACGGAAACAGACAGTTCCGTGCAACGCCATTGACATAACGTCGGAATTCGACAATACCCCCGATTACGGGGGAGCAAATTATGATCCGGTTTTTCAGGCGGTTATTGTGCCGCCATTCGTTTGCATGGTCCGAGCGCCGAAAGCGCGAGGTTTGCCGTCACTGCGGCAAGTCCGGGAGAGGGTCATGATCGTCCGGCGGGAGCTGGCCCGCTGGGGCGACTGCGCTCTGGTCCAGGTCCAGTTTGTCGGTGTCAGCGGCCAGATCTGCAGCACCACCTGGGAAATCACGGGCCCCGAACCGCAGGTCTTCACCAGCCGCGACAGGGCCGAGGCCGCTTTCGCGGAGGGCCGGATCGCGGCTCCGGCCTGACGCGCCCAACAGGCTTCCGGCTCGTTCCCGTTTCCCCCGCCCGCTCCCCCCGCTAGTCTGTGCCGATGAGCGACGACTCCTACGTCTTCGAGGGCCCGGCGGACGAACCGGCGGCGTCCCGCGACAACAATCCGCCCCTGTCGATCTCCGAGCTGTCGTTCGCCCTCAAGCGCACGCTCGAGGACCGCTTCGGCCATGTCCGGCTGCGCGGCGAGATATCCAAAGTCAACCGCCACGCCTCGGGCCACGTCTATCTGACCCTCAAGGACGACAAGGCCTGTATCGACGGCGTGGTCTGGAAGGGCTCGGCCCGCGGCCTCGGCGTCCAGCCGGAGACGGGGCTGGAAGTCATCGTCACCGGCAAGATCACCTCCTACCCGGCCCGCTCCTCCTACCAGATCGTCATCGAGACCATGGAGGCCGCCGGCGCGGGCGCCCTGCTGGCCCAACTCGAACGCCTGAAGGGCAAACTGCAAGGCGAGGGCCTGTTCGACCCGGCCCGCAAACAGCCGATCCCGACCTTCCCCGCCGTCATCGGCGTCATCACCAGCCCGACCGGGGCGGTGATCCGCGACATCCTGCACCGCATCGCCGAGCGCTGGCCCTGCCGCGTCATCGTCTGGCCCGTCGTGGTCCAGGGCGAGGCCGCCTGCGGCCAGGTCTCCAACGCCATCCGCGGCTTCGACGCCCTAAGGCCCGGCGGCCCGATTCCCCGCCCCGACTTGCTCATCGTCGCCCGCGGCGGCGGCTCGGTCGAGGACCTGTGGTGCTTCAATGACGAGGGGCTGGCCCGCACCGTCGCCGCCGCCCGCATTCCGATCATCTCGGCCGTGGGTCACGAGACTGACACCACCCTGATCGACTTCGTCTCCGACCGCCGCGCCCCGACGCCGACCGGCGCCGCCGAGATCGCCACACCCGTGCTCGCCGACCTGCGCGCCGCCGTGCTCGATCTCGACCGCCGTCTGGTCCGCGCCGGCGGCCGGCTGATCGAGGAGCGCCGCACC